>NZ_JADBTZ010000295.1:0-3786 GCF_020245885.1 Microcystis sp. M165S2
CACAGCTTTCTGGGATTTGTCTTGACCAGCGAATTGGTAAAGGTTCTGTGCATTTAGCTAAATAGATTTGTCTGTCTTTGAACTTAAAAGCTGACTTAGTAAATTCGGCACTTCCTCCATGATGTTTTTTCTTAAAGTTAGGATACTTAGTACGACCAGCAAAGAAATTAGTGAAAGCTGTTTGTAAATGTCTTAACCCTTGTTGTAAAGGTACACAACTAACTTCGTTTAAAAAGTCTAATTCTTCTTGCTTTTTCCAATCGGTCAACATTGAAGAAGTTTCAGCATATCCTACTCTTTCTTGTCTTTCGTACCATGCTTGTGTTCTGAGATGGAGAGCTTTATTGTCAACTAATCTTACACAGCCCAAGGTGCGCCGCAATAGCGACTCTTGTTCGGGTGTGGGGTAAAATCGAAACGAGTAGGCTTTTTACATGGGGAGCATTTTAGCATATATTCCGTAAATGTGTTAATATTTAACAGTAAAGCCGTCGTAGAACGACGGGGTTTCAGACCCAAAATTTTCGATGAGAAGGCCGAGTGAAGACGATAGCGACTTTCTTGGTAAGCTGATGGACGAAATTAGTGATGAGGCCGAAGCAAGAGGATTAACACCCGAAATTTTAGAGTCTTTACTGAATGAATCTTGAAGTGAACTATACCAGTCTTAACCAACTTAACCATTCCCAAGCGTTTGACATAATAGATTTCTAAAATGCTCCAATCCCTCCTCACCCTACCCGAATTTCTTGCACTACCGGAAAGCAAACCCGCGCTGGAATATATCGACGGTCGAATCGTTCAAAAAGCTATGCCGAAAACCCGACACGCTCGATTACAGAGCAAATTAATCGAGAAAATTAATCGCATCACCGAAACAGAAAAAATCGCTTATGCGTTTCCCGAATTGCGCTGTACCTTCGCAGGTCGATCAATCGTCCCCGATATCGCCGTACTCCTCTGGCAGAATATCCCCTTCGATACCAACGGTGAACCTCTCGATAATATTCTCATCCCTCCCGACTGGACGATCGAAATCCTTTCCCCCGAACAAAGTTCCAACCGAGTCACGGGAAATATCCTGTATTGTCTTAAACACGGCTGTAAACTGGGATGGCTACTCGATGCCGAAGATCGATCAATCCTCATTTTTCTTCCCGATCGACAACCCGAATTACGCCAAGGTCTCGATCGACTAGAAATCTTACCGGATATCGATCTAGAATTAACCGTCGAGGCAGTTTTCTCGTGGTTAAAAATGCAATAGCGGCAAAAATTTCATTTTTGAATTGGTGCATGAAGAAAGACTATCCGTGGGAACCTTGGTAGAAAAACATCAAATCGAGGGATTAGAAACGGGGTATAGTGTCGAGTTTTTCGATAGGTTGAGAAAAACAATTACTGTTGTCAACCTACCCGAAAATTCCCTCCATTTCCCCACCCACGAGGATCGACCTTGACCCTACAGGACTGATATTTTCCCATCTTTAGTAGAATATCGGCATCTAGAAGAGGGTGCGATCGTGCGGCAGTTATAGTTGAGAGGGTGTGTTACACTAGCCTTAAGGCACTGTGTAGGCCGTACTCGAATTACTTCTCAACAATCCATTATGATAAAAAATCTACGAGTTAGTTATGATGGAATGGTTTTCCGTCCCGAAGAAAAGATTGAATTAGAACCCAATACCCATTACATCATCCAAATTATTTATCGGGAAGATCCATTAGAAAATAACCATAAAAATGCTTGGGAGCCGTAAACTTAATTAACAATCGAGGTGGCTCCATAACAGCTTAAGCTAGAGCTAGTAAATATAAATAGCACCCTGTTGATTGATGTTAAAGGTGGTATAACCGGGGGTACTCCCCGGAACTTTGGTGACAGTAATCGTGACTAAATTATCATCATTGACCTCTACGGCATAGATTAAACTAGAAGAATGGCGATCTGCGGCGGCATTAGCTCGATTAATCAGAATATATGCCGGAATTACCAAACCTCTTAGGGTTGTCTCCGTACCTGGAGATAATAATTGGGGAGAGGAATTAATATTGGCCGATAGGTCATAATTGAGGTCAATATCGGTTTGATTGATGATTTTAATCTCCACGGGACGACTCATATTCACCCTAGCAACAGGCTGCCAAGGACCTGGTTGAAAGGTGGTAGCGGGGGGATTTTGAGCGGGTAAAGAGGGGGGAAAAGCTAATCCCAGACTGAAGACGAGGGAAAGAGTTAAAAAGCGATCGCATTTCATAGATGAATCCTGGTCTAGGGTTTTCATCCTATTTTAGGGGGGTATCTCCAGTGTTTTATACTTTAAGTAGAAGCTTTTGAAATTGTCTATAGCAGTGAGTCAACAGCTGTCAGGGGAATATCCGAAGCTTCCCTGATTTTGCTCTATAAACAAGGCTAAATACATCTATTTTTCCCTAGAAGTTTCCCTAGTAACCCCTATCAACGGTTTAATTTAGGTTGAGATTGATTATATGCCTACCATCGACATATCGGGAGTATCCCACAGTTACGAGTTATTTTCGCCCCGAGCGGATAAACCGGTTTTAGTCTTTATACACGGTTGGCTGCTGAGTCGTCACTACTGGCAGCCTTTGGTAGATATTCTCTCCCCGGATTATCCCTGTCTAGTCTATGATCTCCGGGGCTTTGGCGACTCCCAAAAAATCACCTCTAACAGTCCTCCTAGCAGTTATAACCTTGAATCCTACTCCCAAGACGTTATTACCCTTCTTAACCGCTTAAACCTCGATGCTGCTTGGTTAGTTGGTCATTCCCTCGGTGGTAGTGTTGCTTTGTGGGCCGCGGATAGCTGTCCTGAACGGATTAAAGGGGTAATCTGTATGAATGCCGGCGGTGGCATCTATCTAAAGGAGGAATTTGAGCGATTTCGGGAAGCCGGAAGACAGATTTTACAGAGAAGACCGTCTTGGTTGCCTGGTGTTCCCTTGATTGATGTTTTATTCTCGCGGATGATGGTCAAGCAAACCCTAGGTAAAAAATGGGGCAAACAGCGCGTGATTGATTTTGTCCGGGCCGATTACCAAGCAGCCCTAGGGTCACTTTTGGAAACCACCACTATGAGCGAAGTTCATCTTTTACCCCAGATTGTCTCCCGTCTCCCGCAACCGGTCTATTTTCTGGCGGGGAAAGAGGATACGATTATGGAAGTTAAGTACGTTAACCATCTGGCCAGTTTTCATCCTTTGTTTGAAACTGGCAGCAACGTCATTGAGTTATCCGATTGTGGTCATTTTGCCATGCTGGAACAAACAGCAGAGGTAGCCCAAAAGATGATGGCTATTTTAACTGAATGTCAGCAGAAGTGCCTCGCTTGAGTGCGATGGCACGGGGCTTTTAAAGGGGCGAAGTAATTCGCCCCACACCCCCTCATGAATGCTGACTTTGTATCTAAACAATTCCTCAAAAACTATGTTATCATAATTATAGTTTCTTGATAACTCTTATGTACAAAGCGTACAAATTCAGACTTAGGGACTTCCAGAGAATAAAATACCCAACAAAAAAATAGAAAAGTGTTTTTTTGAAAAAGTAATTATTTTTGTCCAGGAAAACAAAGAGTCTCCCATTACAACCTATTTTTCCGAAAAAATAGGCAGCACAATCTTTTATACTTCCGAGCTTTTTCGAGTATAACAAGGACAAGTTAAAGAATCAAAGACAGTTTTTAGCTAACCATCTTAGTTAACTACAAACTAGGTCTTATCATAATAGATATCAATAAACCATTGTCCCAAATCGGGAAAGTC
>NZ_JADBTZ010000296.1:0-3345 GCF_020245885.1 Microcystis sp. M165S2
AAGGCCGAATTTGAAGTCTTTTCTGAACGAAACCCCCTACTATCTGTTGTCAAGGTTCAGTTTTTAGCTTGGTTATCGCTTTTTCCATTGTAGCTTAAAGCCGTCGTAAAACGACGGGGTTTTAACCCAAATTTTCGATAAGACTTCGAGATAGCGGGTGCTAGATTGTGATTTTGTCCTTGCGTTTCCCAAAGATGGGCGTACTATGAAAGTAGGGGAAAAAGATAATTTTAGCGATCGATTAACAATGACTAGGGATATCTGTAGGATTTTATTGATAGAGGATGAACCGACGACTGTTAAATTAATCCAGAGATTGCTGTTAAAGGCCCCCCAATGTTCCCTGGCCGGGGGGTTGACTTTTACCCTCACCCAAGCTCAGGATCTACAGGAAACTGCCGAAAAACTAGCAGGGGAGAAATTTGATCTCATCCTCTTAAGCTTGGAAATCTCTGTCCCCCCCGGCTTAAATATTCTAGTCAAAACCAGAGAATTAGCCTCTGATATACCGATAGTAGTTCAAACTACTAGCAATGATGAGAAATTAGTCGTTAAAGCCTTTCAACTGGGTGCTGACGGTTATATTCAGTTAAATAATATCGATAGTAGTCTTTTAGTCTATCAAATTCGTGTGGCGATCGAGCGTCAGCAATATATCCTCAATCTTAAACATCAACAACAGGAAGAGGAATTTCGCGAACTGGAACAGTTAATCAAGGGAGTACAAACTAGCATCACGGCGAAAATGTTCGGTTCTGAGGCAATAAAGCAGAGTATTCCCGATATTTTTCAAGAATTAGTCCAAAATTACGGAGACTTATTAGACTTAGCTTTAGAAGAACAAGCATACAAAGTGGAACATAATCTATCGGAACGACTGCGAAGCTTGGCCGATAAGTTAGGATTCTTAAAAGCTAGTCCTCGCGATGTGGTGGATATTCATACCACCACCCTACGCCAAAAAAATCAGGATGTCACCCTGGCTAAAGCGCAGGCCTACGTTAGCGAAGGTCGTCTCATGGTCTTAGAATTGATGGGTTATCTCGTCTCTTTCTATCGTAAATACTATATCGGTCTCAGCAACATTAAACTGTTCAATAACACACAATCATGAGTCAATATCTTCTCAAACTCTACATTATGGGCGATTCCAGTAAATCCCAGAGGGCGATCGCCAATATTTTTCGGATCTGTCGCGAGGAGTTATCCGATCTTTATACGGTAGAAATAATTGATGTTCTCGAACAGCCCCAATTAGCGGAACAGGATAAAATTCTCGTAACTCCTACTTTAGTCAAACAACTTCCCCCACCCCTACAAAGAATTATCGGCGATATGTCCAATACTCAAAAGGTTCTCCTCGGTTTGGATGTTATTCCCAAAGACTCCCATCTCAATTAGGATTCACCTAAAAATTCTTCTGGTTAGGTTTTTCCTCTCTAATAAGCTCTAATCTTAATTTTATCCGGCGGTCAAATTAGTAACCGCTCTCAACATATTGCCCCAGTCAACCAGCCGCACCCGATAGCACTTCTATCAGGAATTAAGGTAAGCTGTTGAGCAGTAAGATTTTAAGGAACTAATTATGTTTAAAAATTGGTCTTTCGACGATTGGATGAATCATATCCTTTTTCTGGCTACAATTGTGGCTTTGCTGACCATTTGGCTGGTTAGATAAATAAAAACTATTTTTCTTTCCTTGCTTTACCGAAAATTTGGGTTTAAGGTTCCCCGTCCATTTTACGGCAAGGAGTGTCAAAATAGGAAACAAAACCCTCAGCGATCGATATGACTGACTCAAACCCAAAAATTTGTATTCTCGGTGGTGGTTTTGGTGGACTCTATACTGCTTTACGTTTGAGTCAATTGCCTTGGCCCGATCAACACCCCCCCCAAATTACCTTAATTGATAAAAACGATCGCTTTTTATTTTCTCCCCTTCTCTACGAATTAGTCACCTCAGAACTAGAATCCTGGGAAATTGCTCCCCCTTTCAGCGAATTGCTCGCCAATACCCCCGTTGACTTCCAACAGGGAACCGTCACGGCGATCGATGTTAATAATCATAAAATAACCCTTGACAATCAAAACGATATATGCTATGACCGCCTCGTGATCGCCCTCGGTGGTCAATCCTCCCTTGACTTCCTACCCGGGGCCAAAACCCACGCTATCCCCTTTCGTAGTCTCGAGGATGCCTATCGTCTTCGGGATCGACTCAAAACCCTAGAACAATCCGATCGCGATAAAATTCGGGTCGCCATTATCGGGGGCGGTTATAGCGGCGTAGAATTAGCCTGTAAGCTGGCCGATCGCCTCGGAGAAAGGGGAAGAATTCGTCTGATCGAAAGAAATAGCGATATAATTGCCCTTTCACCCCAATTTAACCGCGACACTGCCAAAAAAGCCCTGGAAAAACGTCTGGTTTGGTTAGACCTAGAAACCACCGTCGCCGATATCCAAGCTGATCGCCTCTCCCTTGACTACAAAGGACAGATCGACAATATCCCCGTTGATCTAATTCTCTGGACCGTTAGTCCGATCGCCTCCCCACTGATCGCTAATTTGCCCATAGCACATAATGAGCGCAAATTACTAAAAGTTAATCAATATTTACAAACTGTCGAAAACCCCAGTATCTACGCGATCGGCGATGCGGCCGATAGTCGCGATCAAGACGATAAACCCTATGCTGCCACGGCCCAAGTGGCCCTTCAACAGTCCGACTACTGCGCTTGGAATATTTGGGCGAGTTTCCACGATAAACCGGCTTTACCCTTCCGTTATCAACCTTTAGGCGAAATGTTGACCCTCGGCATCGATGAAGCTACCATTAGCGGTTTAGGACTACAATTAGCCGGCCCCCTTGCCCATCTTACCCGTCGCTTAGTCTATCTCTACCGTCTGCCCACCCTCAACCATCAAATCGCCGTAGCATTTAACTGGATTACCCAACCGCTTCTATCCCTCATCTCTGAGTAGCGAGTTCAGATATTCCTCCACTAACAAACTATCTCGATCGGTCAATTCCCCAGCATCGAGACGGTTTAAGACCATTACTGCACCAAATAACCGATTATTAACCCTAATTGGCACAGCTAAAGCCGTTTTTATCCCCAAAGCGACGGCTATATCCTGACGGATGCGATTATCTCCTAGAGTTTGTCCCACCACCACCGGACAGCTACCCTGATAAACCACCGTACACGAAAAAAGACGGGAGCTTGGTAGCCCCGTCGTTTCAACACGGGGCGGAAAAGCGACGCGAGCGGATTTATCCGCCGTCCTAATGTCTGTCATGATGTGGGTCATTAATATAAGCCATTACTTTTGCTGTACTAACTT
>NZ_JADBTZ010000297.1:0-7203 GCF_020245885.1 Microcystis sp. M165S2
CGCCACGACCCCGGCGACTGTTCGAGTTTTGTCAGGGAGATTATGGTGGTGACCCTTGCTACGAAGCGGTCTTTTCCGACCAAGGTTGGGACGGTCTACCACCTCTCTCAATATACAAGGTTGGGTTGAGCAATAATAACTTTTGTCTGTCAAATATTAGCGACGCTTGAGCGAAACCCAACCACACCAATGTCGTCAATAATGTTGGGTTTCTCACTGGGATTGGTGCGTTACGCTAACGCTAACTTTTATCTTATCGGTAAAGATTGCAATCCAAAACAGAGACCTTGACACACTCGTGTTAGGAAATTTAAGTCTAAAGTAGCGATTGTATCCTGAGAACTATGATAGTAGGGATTACGCATATTAGCCGTATCTGTCACCATAATTGCCGAATAACCGCGACTCCAAAAAGGAGAATGATCGCTGCGTCGAGTATCGGGGACGATATAACCTGCAAAAATTACCGGCAACCATTCGCAGGGAGTCTGATTTTCTCTCATGACTCGACTGAGAAACTTTAAATCCTCGCGGGTTTTGAGATTGCCAATCAAAGCGATAAAATCCCCGGTGTTGGGGTAAAAATATTCTAGAAAAGCTGGATATTTTTGAGAATGGGGATTTTTATCACAGTAACCGAGCATTTCTAAGGATAACATTAACCTTAAATCCTGCTTAGTTTGTTTTAATTTTTCTGCGTAGGCAATGCTCCCCAGTAATCCGTATTCTTCTAGATCAAAGGCAATTAAACGAATTGGATAATTAGCCTGATTCTCCCCAAAAAACCTCGCTAATTCTAATAATACCGCTAATCCCGTGGCGTTATCGTCGGCCCCTGGCGACCCCGGCACCGTGTCATAATGAGCGCCAATTAAAATCGGGGGTTTTTGACTATTATTAGGCAAATCCAAGATTAAATTTTCGTAAACTTTTCCCTGAAAAGGGAAAAAATGTGATTCAACCTTTCCCCAATTGCCTAACTCTTGCCGCAGGTATTCTCGCACATAAAAATGTCCTTGACTAGAGAAAAAAGGGTTTCTTTCTCGGACAATTTGTTCTAGGTGTTGGCTTAAGCGATCGCTAAGAAGATCAAACATTGATGGCAGCAGATAATTTAATCAAAAGAGCCAATGGATAGAGAAACTGAGGGAAAAATCGGGGAGAATAATAATTGTTAATTATAAAATATTCTGTGGGGCTAAAATCATGACAAATCTCCAGTGGACTAGCTATGAGTGTATCGTTGTCGGGGCAGGATTAGCAGGATTAGTCGCTGCGCGTAATCTCCAGAGGCGAGGTCATCAAGTTCTGGTGATCGAAGCGCAAAATCGTTACGGTGGTAGAATGTCTGGTCAATATCTCCCCTCCGGACAGTGGATCGATCGAGGTGGTCAGTGGGTGGGCCCAACCCAAGAGCGTTTTTTGGCCCTCCTCGAGGAGTATAAAATACGTCGTTTTCCCTCTCCCAATCAGGGAAAAACCGTCCTAGTGTTCAACAACAAACGCTATGAATTCAACGGTTTTTTTCAGGGTTTCCACGAGGGAGAAGTACCCGATATCGGCGCGGCAGAATGGCAAGATGCGATGTCAGCATGGGCGCGTTTTCAAGAACTAGCCAAAACCCTACCTTCAGGTTATCCCCAAAGCAACGATCACACCAAAAAACTAGACAGTAAAACTTTTGCCCAGTGGATTGAAGAAAACACCACCACAGATTTTGGTCAATGGTATTTTGCTTATATGGCGCGTGCAGTGGGGTTTCTCGGGCCGGCCGAACCCCACCAAGTCTCACTGCTGCACGTTCTTTGGGGACAAAATTGCGCCGCTCAAGCCGAACATCCAGAAGCCGAACTGATCCATGGCGGAGCGGGACAAATTCCCGACAAGATCGCGGCGGAGTTAGGAGAGCGAATTCGACTGGGGGAACCGGTTTTTCGCCTTAATTATGACTCGGCCGGCGTGACCATAGAAACCAGCCAGAACACTTTTACCGCTAAATTTGCCATCATTGCCATGCCGCCCCATCTTGCCGGCCGCATTATTTATGATCCACCGATGCCACCCCAGCGAGAACAACTAACCCAACGAGTACCGATGGGATGCTGCGCTAAAGTCCTGATTTCCTATGAGCGACCTTTCTGGCGAAAACAGGGACTAGCCGGACTTGCCCAAGGCAATTGTCAATGGTTGGAACTCTGTGCTGATAGTTCCGATCCCGAAACTGGCGTGGGGGTAATCGCCACCTTCCTAGTTGGCGATCGCTATAGTCGTTGGCGCTCGATGAGTGGCCCAGCGCGCCGTGCCGCCGTCCTTTCGGATTTAGCTATTTATTTCGGTCAAGAGGCCCTTTTCCCGATCAGTTACGATGAGGTGGATTGGCCCGGGGATCCCTGGACTGGTGGAGCCTATGCCGCCTTTATGCCCCCCGGAGTCTGGACAAGTTTCGGCGAGGCTCTTTTTACTCCCGTCGGACCGATTCACTGGGCCGGAACAGAAATGGCCGATCGCTGGCCGGGATTTTTTGAGGGAGCGATCCGCACCGGTGAGGCAGCGGCCGATCGAATCGCCTTGCTTTTACAGGAAAAATGAGCATCTACAGGGCTACGCCACCTTTTAGGTCAAAAAAAACCTGATAGTCAAGTTTCGGGGGCTAATGGGGTAAAAAACTCTTAAATCATCACTATTTCGCCCTGGTAATGTTCGACGAAATACTGCACACGATGACGATATTCTTTAATTGTCCGATCGACCCATTCGCGCTGCTCACTGTTAGCGTAGATATGCACTAAAGGTTCTCCAGCATCGGGTAAAATCAATACCCAGTCATCATTAAGGGGATTAATCACCTTCACCCCATCGATCAACTCTAGATTATCGGTAGCGTGAGTTTCCACCAGATAGCGCATCAGAGAACCCTTTACTTTCCAAGGACAGCGCACCGCCGTACTTTTATTATAAATGCGCGGTAACTCGGCCCGCACCTGAGCTAGAGAACGTTCCTGAATGGTTAACATCTCCAAAAGTTTCGCCACGCTGAACATGGCATCGAAACCGGGATGTAATTGCGGAAAAATAAAGCCAGTTTGCCCAGAGCCTCCTAAAACCACATTAGGATTGGTTTGACATCCTTCCATTAAAGCGCTAGGACTGGCTTTTGTCCGCACCACCCGGCCATCGTGACGACGTGCGATCTGTTCCACGGCACTAGAAGCATGAACCGGCACTACCACTGTACCGCGAGGATGGGCGGTCAGAATTGTATTCACCATTAGAGCAGTTAATTGTTCCCCGCGAATCGATAAACCACTCTCATCGACGAGGACTAATTGTTCCCCGTTGGCCGAAACTTGTACGCCTAAGTTCGCTTTCAGGGCCTCCACCACATGGCCCAATTGATGGATCAGTAACTCTCTTTCCTGCATGGAAAGGGCATTCTGACGTAAACTGGCATTGAGAACCACGGCATCACAGCCAAATTTGGCCAGTAATTCTGGTAAAATTGCTCCCGATACTCCGTAGGCGTAATCGATGACGATTTTGGAACCACTATTGCGAATAGCCTCCACATTTAGCTGAGTTTCAAAGGTTTTGCGGTAATTATCGAGAATATCAGCCGGATAGGACATACTGCCGATTTCCTGCATTCCCACCCGTCGCAGATCTTCTTTGAAATAGGCCCCTTCGATTTTCTTTTCCCTCGCTTTGGAAACATTAATCCCTTTTTCGTCTAAAAACTCGATTAAGAGAAAATCCGGGCGATCGGGATGAATGCGAACGTGAATTCCACCGACTACGTTTAATTTAGCCACTAAAGTCCGCGAAATCGGTAAAGCATTCGCTTGTAGGTTTTGGATATTAACCCCCACGGACATTAAACCGGCAATCAGCGATCGACTGACCATGCGCGAGACACTACGTTGATCCCGGGAGACGATTACCGTTGACCCCGGTTTGAGGATGGAACCGTAGGCTGCCCCCAGTTTAACGGCGAATTCGGGCGTGATATCGATGTTAGCCAGGCCCGATACTCCTCGTTGACCAAAGAGGTTTTTATGGGCAGTATTTCCCCAAATCAGGTTAATATTGAGGATGGCTCCCGATTCGATCTGTTTACTCGGCCAGACTCTGACCCCAGAATTGATCTGCGCTTCTTCCCCCACGATCGATAATTGTCCGATCACCGCACCTTCGTGTACCTGGGCCCGTCGATCGATTCTGGTTCCCCTAGCGATCGTACAAGCGGCTAAATTGACCTCATCCCCGATCACCACACCATTCCAGAGGATGGGACGTTTCAGATCGGAACCAGCACCGATGGTGACATTATCGCCGATAACCGAACCCCTCTCGATCAGAACATTTGCACCAACGCGGCAATGATTGCCGATCATGGCCGGGGCCTCAATGTGGGCGCTAGGATCGATATAGGTATTAGTACCGACCCACACCCCGGGGGATTTTTCTCGATAGGGAAATTCTAGGTTAACTTTGCCGGATAAAGCGTCGTATTGCGCTTCTCGGTAGGCCTCCAGATGACCGACATCGCACCAATAACCATCGGCCACATAACCATACATAGGTTCGCCCCTTTGCAGCAGCAGCGGAAACAAATCTTTAGAAAAGTCGGCTTCTTCTTTGTAGGGGAGATAATCGAGGACTTCTGGTTCGAGAATATAGGTTCCGGTGTTGACGGTATCGGAAAAAATCTCGCTGGTGGATGGTTTTTCGATAAAACGGCGAATTCTGCCTTCTTTGTCGGTAATCACTACCCCAAATTCGATCGGATTGGGAACCCGCGTTAGGACAAGGGTTGCTTTCGAGTTTTTACTTTTGTGGAATGCGATCGCTTTTTGCAGGTCAAAATCGGTGATACTATCGCCACTAATCACCAGAAAGGTATCATCTAACCATTCGGCAATATTTTTCACACATCCTGCGGTGCCTAGGGGTTGATCCTCCTCCACAGCGTAGGTGATTTTTACCCCAAAGTCGCTGCCGTCTTGAAAGTAGTCGCGCATGACATCGGGGAGATAGTGCAGGGTGGTGATAATTTCGGTAATGTCATGCTTTCGTAGCAAATTGATAATATGTTCGGCGATCGGACGGTTGAGAATCGGGACCATCGGTTTGGGAAGATCACAAGTAAGCGGACGTAATCTTGTCCCTGAACCACCTGCCATTAATACCGCTCGCATAATTTCCTCCCAAGGCTATCTTTTCGCCGTTTTTAAATATTTTTTTCAAATTCTGGCTTTAGTTTCCCGACATCGATCAAGCTAGTCCCTAACCGGCATTCTAACACCGTCCCCCCGATTGAGGACAATATTTTCTTTTCCCAAGTCGGCAAAACCAAAGCTTAAAATAGGAGATGTGAATTGTCTAAATCTAAGGATGAGATGGCATGAGACTGGTTATTTTTATCTTAATAATTGTTTATGGTGCCGGTGGTTGGAAATTCTGGAATGGATACAGAAGCACTAACTTTAGTTCCAGTTTACCCAATCGTCTAGCTCTAACACTGTTCTGGCCGCTGCTCTTCGCTGTTCATCCTGCCTATCGCAAGAATTTTAGAAAAGCCTTCAAGGGCAAATAAAATTAACATACTGCCAAGGTCACGACCATAAAACAGAAACTAGGTGGGTATCGAGGCGTTTTCTGCTGGATTAGTCGAGATTACCCCCCCAAAAAAAACCCTAAATAATCCACGGCAATCAACACTTTAGCCGTGGATGGCTTATCATGGTTAGGGAAAAAATTGGGGTCGTAGCTCAGTTGGATAGAGCGAGTGCCTCCTAAGCGCTAGGCCGCCGGTTCGATCCCGGCCGATCCCGCCTTTTTCAGTGATCAGTAAACAGTAAACAGTGAAAAGATACTGGGAAACTGCTATTTAGGGTTTGCTGAATAAATCTAAAAACATTGTTCGATAAGACTTTTAGACCTTTTTGAAATCTAAAAGTACCGGCCATTGGAGTGAGCGGGGGGAAAATTCAGGTACTTTTTCCCTGAAAATTAGGTAGTTGACCACCTGAAAATCGGTAAAACCCTACACCCCACACCCCACACCCCACACCCTACCCCCAAGAAAAACTTTTTGCCGCAAACCCTATTTAATACTGCTCACTTAAAACTCAAAACTTAAAACTGATAACTGATCACTGATAACTGATCACTGATAACTGATATTTATTTTCTCATTCTGCCCTTAACTTGATACCAAAGCCTTCTTAAACGTAGATCGAGAGAAAAACCTCGACGGGTGGGAATAACAATCGTGCCACCGATGCGATCGTGGAAAGCTTGGTTAAATTGCTCATCACCGATCGCCATACCACAATCGGCGAAAAGGGGCGAAGATAGTAAAATCAAACTTAAAGGATTGCCAAAAAAAGTATTTAACCCTAACATCATTAAAGCTGCCCCCCCACCAGCGATCGCCTCTCGTTTGCTTAACTCCAAAATTCCGGGTAAACGCTGAAGTCGCAGATCGATGATCTTCATATCCAAGGCCCAACGGCCTAAACTCTGACCCTGATTCTGCGCTACCAATAACACCCGCAAACACCACCAAATCAGGAGAAAAAGGAAGAGTTGCAGTACAGGCGCACTATTAGCAAAGGAGCTTAAAAACCAGATCGAGGCAAAGTCGATCAGGAAAGCATAGGCGCGACGATCTAAGGGAATTTTCGGAAATTTTTGCGGTAGATTATCTTCAGGCGGGATCGGGTAAACCATAAAGTAAATTCTCGGAAAAATCCTGCGGTTTATCTTCTACTTTAATCGGGAAATTGGCAATTCTAGGATAGTTGTCTCTTGTCTTTTTTCTCCTCCTGTCTCGGAGTCTTCTGTCTCGGGGTCTCCTCACCTAACGGAAGATTTTTGATTTTTGCAGGAGATATAATTAGGGTCTGCTGAATAAATATAAAAACCTTGTTGGGTAAGACTTTTAGACTTTTTGTCAATCAAAAAGTACCCGGCATGGGAGTGACCAGGGGGAAAATTCAGGTGGTAAAACCCTACACCCCAACCCCCAACCCCCAACCCCCAACCCCCAACCCCCAACCCCCAACCCCCAACCCCCACCGAAAAACTTTTTCAGCAGACCCTAATTAGGGTTTGCTGAATAAAGCTAAAAACCTTACAGGAAAAGGCTTTTAGCTAGATTGAGAGTCGCTCAGGTGCCCCTGAATCTGCTAAAATTACTCA
>NZ_JADBTZ010000298.1:0-9616 GCF_020245885.1 Microcystis sp. M165S2
AAACCGTTGAAAATCCGATACTAAAATATAACGCGGTAACTCATGTTCCTTTAAATTGGGGAAATAATCCTTAGCCTGTTGTGTGGCTTTTTCTAAATCTTTCCCCTTCGATTTATGCTCAACTAAAATCGTTCCTTTCCATAGTAAATCAATAAAACCCTGTTTATTATCTGCTTTTTTGATCGGTTGCTCAAAACTGGCTACCCTACGCCGTGAAATGCCAAAGACATTAAAAAAATCATTCCAAAAAGATTGAGATTCTGCTTTTTCTGAAGTCTCCCCTTGCCACTCTTTTTGAAAAGCGATTGCGCGATTTTTAATTTCATTCCAACTTAAAGGCATAGTTTTAACTCCTTCCCTACCCCGCTAAGAGTTTGGGTAGGGAATCTGGCACATTCGTTGAAATAATCTTGATTAAGGTCTCTGGTCTTGATTTTGGGGATAACTGGGGAATAGATCCCTGGGGAAATCCTCGGCACTTAAACAGGTTTGTAAAGCTTGGGAGGGGTTATTTTTGTCCACATCACGACTGACAGCGATAACGCACTCGGAAAAGCGACCGGGTAATAAACTTTGACGACAGGAATCTAAAATCTGTGTAGAAATCCCTAATTTATCGGGTTCCTTGGCTGTTTCTGTTTCCGTTTGTTTGGGGGAATTAGCGGCAAACAAGGGGGCAGCGCGATGGATATCGACCACACAATTACCTAGGTCGATGGGACGACGCACTTGAAAACAAGCTTGCAGAGCCAGATTACCATCGATCGGGGTTTTGGATTTAATCATCGCCACACACCGGGATAATTCTTTGGGAATTAATGCTTCTGAACAAGCGGTGGCGGCATCTTGGGGACTGACTCCCGTGCGGACAATCTGACTGATACAGGCACTGAATTGATTATTGTTGCCAAATGCGATCGCTGCTCGGTTCATTTCTACTAAGCCAAGGGAAATAGCAGCGATTGCGCTCCAACTAGCAATTTTTTTAATATGGTTTTTCATTGTTTGCTCACACCGAAAATTTTAAGGCTAACTCGCCCTGATCTTAACAGATTCACAGAGAACAGGGAACACAGAGATGGGGGAAGGGAATTATGAAGTGGGGAGATGGGGGAATGGGGAGATGGGGGAATGGGGAGATGGGGGAATTTGACTAATACCCCAAAACCCTAACACCCTAACACCCCAAAACCCAAGGGCCAAAATTAGTATTCTGGTACAGTGGAATCGACTTCGCGACTCCAGGCGCTGATACCACCTTTAACGTTAATTCCTTCGATACCTGCCTCTTTGAGGATAGCGAGGGCTTTAGCGGAACGTCCCCCCATCTTACAATGGGCGATGAGACGATAACCGTTGACTAATTCCTTAATTTTGGGAATTGCCGCACCATTTTCGATATCGGGTAAGGGAATTAATACCGAGTTGGGAATCTTAGCGATTTGGTACTCGTTGGGATTACGCACATCGATGAGAATGTAATCATTGGCCTCGCTGTCAAGTAGGGTCTTTAACTCTACTACGGTTATTTCTGTCATTTTTTGCTGTTCTGCTGCTTCTTGTGCTTGAGCTTGCGGGATACCGCAGAATTGTTCGTAATCAATTAGTTTTTCAATAACGGGACGGATGGGATTCGGACGCAATTTTAACTCACGGAATTTCATTTCCCAAGCATTGTAAAGCAGTAAACGACCACTGAGGGTATCCGGTGCGCCGAGGATAATTTTAATGGCTTCTGTGGCTTGAATTGTGCCGATTACTCCGGGTAAAACTCCTAAAACGCCGCCTTCCGCACAGGAGGGAACCATCCCCGGTGGTGGCGGTTCGGGATAGAGATCGCGGTAGTTGGGACCGCCTTGGTAGTTAAAAACGGTTGCTTGTCCTTCAAAGCGGAAAATTGAGCCATAGACGTTGGGTTTGTCGAGAAGAACACAAGCATCATTAGTCAGATAACGGGTGGGGAAATTATCTGTCCCGTCGATGACTACATCATAGGGAGCTAAAATGTCAAGGGCATTTTCGGAACTTATGCGGGTTTCGTACAAATCCACCTGACAATAGGGGTTAATTTCTAGAATTCTGTCCTTAGCGGAAACAATTTTCGGTTTACCTACCCAAGAAGTGCCGTGAATAATTTGACGTTGCAGATTGGAACTATCGACGATATCGAAGTCAACAATACCGATTCTACCGATGCCAGCCGCCGCTAGATAGAGTAAAAGCGGGGAACCGAGTCCTCCGGTGCCGATGCAGAGAACACTGGCGGCTTTTAGTTTTTTTTGACCTTCTAAGCCCACTTCGGGCAGAATAATATGTCGAGAGTAGCGTTGAACCTCCTCTTTGGAAAGTTCGATCGCCGCGAGATGAGGATTTAGCATAGATTGGGTAAATAGTGAAACCTGACTCGATTCGGGCTAGAATTTCGTCTCAGCACGCTTTAGAGACAAAAATCAGGAAGACTCGATCGCTTCCTGTTTTTTCAATTCTTTCTATGCTTATGATAGTGTGAGGGTCTGGCTCCCTGTTGTTAATATTAGTTAACTTTCCCCTGCCACTTGGGTGCGGTATTCACTAGCGGAGAGGGTATCAGCCAAGGCAGTATCGGGATTTTCTACCCGCACTTTTAATAACCAACCCTCCCCGTGGGGATCATCGGCAATTAATTCGGGGGAGTCAATCATCGCTTGATTGCGATCAACTACGGTTCCCGAGACGGGAGGATAAAGATCTTCTACCGCTTTTACCGATTCAATCGTGCCGAAACTACTACCTACTTCCAGCACCTCTCCCAATTCGGGCAATTCTAGAAACACGATATCACCCAATTGATCGACGGCAAAAGCACTAATTCCCAAGGTAGCGATTTCACCTTCGAGTCTGACGTATTCGTGGGTTTCTAGGTATCTCAAATCCTCGGGATATTCCAGTTCCATCGTCTGTCTCTAAATATTTACAGCATCAGTTAGTTTACTAGATCTCTTGGGGAAAATGTTGATCGGGTGGGGCTGTTTTATTGGCGATCGCTGTAAACCCCACTCAGGAAGCTTTGGCTAAAATGGTCTTCTGGTTTAAAAACTGAATCGCCGTTTGGTATTGACTATCTTTTTCGGTGCCGATTTGCTCATAGGTGATCGGTTCCTGTGCCACCACTCGATCGGGCATAATTCCTAACTTATGAATATCATGGTGGGCGGGAGTTTCATATTTGGCCACGGTAATCGCTAATCCTGCCCCATCGGGTAACTCGAATAAGGACTGAATTAATCCCTTACCGAAAGTCTTTTCTCCCACTAAAACCCCCCGTTGATTGTCCTGTAATGCTCCGGCTAAAATCTCGCTGGCACTGGCGGTTCCCTGATTGACCAAAACGACTAAAGGCGCGTCAGTTAAAGCATTGCCAGAAGCGGCAAAACTATCGGCAATTCCCTCACGATTAACCGTATAAACGATCGTTCCCTGATTAATCCACATCCGAGCGATTTCTATGCCCGCTTGCAGTAACCCACCGGGGTTATTTCTTAAATCCAAAATATAACCCTTGGCTCCTTGTTTTTGTAAATTCGTCACCGCTTCCGAGACTTCTTTGGCAGCGTTAGCACTAAATTGATTTAAGCGCACATAACCGATCGGCAAGGAACTAGAATTTTTATCTAAAACCGCTACCACTGGACTTAAAGAAATGCGTTGACGGGTTAAAGATAGGGTTTTTGGTTGACTTTTTTGATCGGGAAGAATGACTAAGGAAACTTCTGTTCCGGGAGTCCCGCGCATTTTGGCCGCTGCTGCATCGAGGGTTAAAGTAGTAGTATCGATGCCATCAATAAACAAAATGCGATCGTGACTATTCAAACCAGCAGCCTCAGCAGGAGAACCGGCAAGGGGGGCCACCACTTCTAAGTAACCATTGTCGGGATTGATATTAATTTGCAGTCCTACCCCCGATAATTCCCCCGTGGTGCTAATTTGTAGGTTATGGTATTGATCCGGTCGCAAGAGACGGGTAAAGGGTTCATCGAGAGTAGCTAACATCTGTTCGATCGCATTGTAGGCCGCCGTCCGATCGTTGAGGGGTTTTTTGATGAATTGTTCCCGCACCTGCCACCAGTTTTGATGATTAAATGTGTCATCATAATAAGATTGGTTGACTAATCGCCAAGATTGCAGTAGTAATTTTTGTTCTTCGCTAAAGGCGGCTGCTGTGGGTGTCCATGCCATCCAAGTTAGACAAAACCAAAATCCCACCAATAATCCCACCCACAACGATTTTTTTCTCATCTTGCTTCTCTTATAAATCAAGTGCTGATCTGCTGATTATTTTCAGTATAGTCTTTTCTCTGAAATCGATTCTTATCTGGCAACTCTTTCCCTTCAAGGGATTCCCATAAAAAAGAGGGTAGTTAACCATAACTACCCAAAAAATTCTACTAGATCGGTGCAATTAAGCGATCGCTTAATTTCTCAGTAACTAGACAGCCACAACTTTTTTGCTGACTTGGGTTAATTGCCCTTTAGCATATTTGGCTGCGTAATCATCAAGGGACATTTGTTTGATTTTGCTGGCGTTACCGGCGGTACTAAATTGTTGATAGCGATCGGCACAAACTTTCTGCATATAGGTGATCGAGGGTTTCAAGAAGAAACGGGGATCAAACTCTTTCGGGTTGCTGAAAAGTGCTTCCCGAACTGCGGCGGTAATTGCTAAACGGCAGTCGGTGTCGATATTGATTTTACGCACACCACTCTTGATGCCTTTTTGGATTTCTTCCACGGGTACACCGTAGGTTTCAGGGATAGCGCCACCGAATTGGTTGATTAATTCTAGGAGATCTTCGGGAACCGAGGAAGAACCGTGCATAACCAAGTGGGTATTGGGTAAGCGGCTGTGAATTTCTTCAATGCGGCTAATAGCAAGAATTTCGCCAGTGGGTTTGCGGGTAAATTTGTAAGCACCGTGGCTAGTACCAATCGCTACTGCTAAAGCATCTACTTGGGTTCTTTCGACGAAATCCACCGCTTCATCGGGATCAGTTAACAGCATCGAGTGATCTAATTCCCCTTCAAAACCGTGTCCATCTTCCGCTTCTCCTTTACCGGTTTCTAAGGAACCTAAGCAACCGAGTTCCCCTTCCACACTAGCGCCGATCGAGTGAGCAACTTTTACTACTTCAGCAGTAACGTTAACGTTGTACTCGTAGGTGGCGGGAGTTTTGGCATCCGCTTCTAAGGAACCATCCATCATGACACTGGTGAAACCGTTACGGATCGCCGAGTAGCAGGTGGCGGGTTCATTACCGTGATCTTGGTGCATCACGATGGGGATATGAGGATAGGTTTCCACCGCGGCGGTGATCAAGTGACGCAGGAAGTTTTCCCCTGCATATTTGCGCGCACCGCGAGAAGCTTGCAGGATAACGGGGCTATCGGTGGCTGCCGCCGCTTGCATGATCGCTTGGATCTGCTCCATATTATTTACGTTAAAAGCGGGGATGCCATATCCGTTCTCAGCCGCGTGATCCAACAATAACCGCATGGGGACGAGTGCCATATCCTTTACTCCTTAATCTATTTCTTGTTTTTTGTCTCTTTAAATTCAAGAAAGTTAATTCTCTTACCTGTTAATCTTAAGATAGTTTTTACACTTTGACGATCCCCAAAAAAAATTTTTCCCAGTTTCGTCCTAAGATGACCACAATCTCCGTTGCGCTGGTCCTTTAAGTAGTTCGTGTGTATTAAATAGCAGCTGGGGAATCGGCAATTTTTCCGGGCAGCGAGGTAAACAATCACCGCATTCAGTACAATTATTCGCTTTGCGTCCGGGGAACCAATGACCGGCATTTTCCAGCATTCGATAGCGATACTGGCCAAAATCGGTCATTTCGTAAGCTACTGCCAGATTCCGCAGTCTCAACACTTCAGGGATATTAATATTTTCGGGACAGGGTAAACATTGATAACATTGGCTACATAGATCTGTAGCCAATTTATCGTTTAAATGTGTCTCTAAACGCTTAAAAACGGCAATTTCTGCCGCATCTAGGGGCTGATCTCCTTCGCATACGTTAATAATTGCCTCTAATTCCTCCGGTATCGCTGCCCCGACGCTGAGGGTATTAATGCGCGGATCGCTCAATAAAAAGCGATAATTTAGCTCTAGGGGTGAAAAAGGAGCGCATAATTCCTCTAGCTTCTTGGGAGGTCTGTGGAGACCACCTCCCTTATCAGCAGGGGAAATAATAAACACACCCATGTCCTTTGCTTGGGCTAAAGCGATCGCCGGTTGCTGTCTTTGCCAAAAAAAATAGTAATGGATATTGACAAAAGCGAAGAAATCTGTATTGATCGTCTCCAGAATAATTTCTAGGGGTGCATGGGTAGAAAAGCCAATATGACCGATTTTTCCAGCTTCTTGGGCCATAAAAACGGCTTTCATGCAGCCTTGCGGGTCTTTAATCCAGTTTAAATGCTCGCAGGTGTTAATACCGTGAATTGCTAGACAATCCAGGTAATTTAATTGTAATCGTTCTAGGGATTCGGCGATCGCTTTTTCCATAGTTTGGCGATCGGGAGTGGGAACCAATTTCGTAGTCAGATAAACTTGCTCCCGCACCCCTTGACGCTGCAGGTAGCGACCGAGAAAAACTTCGCTATTACCGTAACCTCTGGCTGTTTCTAGGTGATTAATCCCCAATTCTAGGGCGCGATCAACTGTTGCGGTAAACACCGACTCTGAGGACAAACAGCGCATTGTCCCCAGGGAAAACAGCGAAAATTGCCAATTAGTACGGCCAAATCGTCGATAACGCATTGATTCAGTTATCAGTTATCAGTTACCAGTTATCAGTTACCAGTTGTCAGCTTTTGAAGGCAAGAGGCAACAGGCACTCGTGCAAAAGACAGAATCTGACAATTCTCCTACCTAAAAAGAAGGTTAGAAACTAAGCACATCAAAGCTTTTAGCTTAACCAATTAGATCTTAGATTCGGCCCTTGTTATCAGTTATCAGTTAGAAGGTATTGGGGTGTGGGGTGTGGAGTGTGGGGAGAATAAAGCTGCCCCCTGATTCCTGACTCCTGAAATTTCACTGATCACTAAAATCACCGCGACGTTGGATCAGGTCTGAGGGGCTAAGATTGGAGACGAAATTGCGAAAAGCTTGACGTTCCTCTTCATCCGCGTCACGATCGACAGGGATAGAAGCAGAAGCGATCACTTCTTCCATTACCCAGACAGGACTGTTGGTACGCAGAGCAATAGCGATCGCATCACTGGGACGACAATCGATTTCTTTTTTGACTTCGCCGCGCTGGAGACAGAGAACAGCATAAAAGGTATTATCTTGGAGAGAATGGATGATAATCTTTTCTAAATCCATGTCCCAAACTTTAAAAATATTAGCGATCAAATCGTGGGTGAGGGGACGAGGGGGTTTTTGTTGTTCGAGGACGGTCATAATGGCCTTAGCCTGATCTTGTCCGATGTAGATAGGTAGAGCGCGACGCTCGGAACCATCCTTGAGCAGTACAATGGGACTGCGAGTGATAGCGTCTAGGGCAATTCCAGCGACTTTCATTTCGATCATGACTATGGCTTCTCCAAGATAGAGATTCAGCTAGGGAAGGAGTGGGAAAGCAACCTGAGTAATATAGTGCTTAGTTACACTCACAGTATGCCCTAAGATGGCAGAGATTAGCCTCATCTTTAACGAAAAAAATACATCACCCACCATCAGGCCTGAATCAGTGATCAGCTTTTTTCTCCCCACTCCGTTCTCCCCTCTACCCACACCCCAACTAAATTACTTAATTTGTGCTACGATAACAGTTTTGGGATAAATTTAAATAGGAGCAGACTGTCTGTATGTCTCGTTATAGAGGACCGCGCTTGCGCATTGTGCGTCGTTTAGGGGAATTACCAGGCTTAACCCGTAAAAGTGCCCGTCGTGCCTATGCACCCGGGCAACATGGCCAGGCCCGCAAAAAACGTTCAGAATATGCCATTCGTCTAGAAGAAAAACAAAAACTGCGTTTTAACTACGGTGTCAGCGAGAAACAATTAATTCGCTATGTCCGCAAAGCTCGCCGGGCTACTGGTTCCACTGGTCAAGTGCTGCTGCAACTCTTAGAAATGCGTCTGGATAATACCGTTTTCCGTCTCGGTATGGCTGGGACAATTCCGGGGGCTCGACAATTAGTCAATCACGGTCACGTCACCGTTAACGGTAGAGTTGTGGATATTGCCAGTTATCAGTGCCGTCCGGGTGATGTGATTGGAGTCAGAAATCAAGAGCGTTCCCAGGATCTAGTCAAAAGAAATATGGAATACCCCGGTTTAGCCAACCTGCCGAGTCATTTGGAATTTGACAAAAATACCCTTGTGGGCAAAGTTAATGGCGTTGTGGAAAGAGAATGGATTGCCCTCTCGATTAATGAACTGTTAGTAGTGGAATACTACTCTCGGAAAGTCTAGGAAAAAAGCCTTTTCCAGATACCTTGAGGACGCAAGTGGCAGCGTCCTTATTTTATTTGATGAATGATTTTTATGGCATCTGTGGTTTTAGGCATTGTTTATAATAAATCTTTCTTCATCGGGGTATTCATTGATTTAAGGTATATTTAGAGTAATTTACGGAACTCTTCAATAGTTAAACCAGCATCTTGAATTATCCCACCCATTGTAAAAGCTTTGATGGGGTTATTTCGAGGAATGGTTACTTGACGTATTCCATCACTCATCACGATATGTTTACTCTGACGTATTATGTTAAATCCCGCTTTTTCTAAAGCGCGTACTGCTTTAAGATGATTGATACCAGCAAGTTTAGGCATATCAAAACTTATTAGCAGTTACTTCAATTTCTCTTATTTCGACACCATGCAATCTATCTTTTAATGCTGCTAAATAATCCTCAATAGCATCTTGAATATTAAGGAATGCTTCTTCTTCTGTATCACCCTCAGACCAACAACCAGGTAAAGCAGGTACGCAAACGCTTATCCCTTCTTCAGACCGATAAATAGCAATTTGGTATTTCATTTTTTGTATATACAATATTTGCTTTTCTGCATCATTATAACATTAATATTATCACAATCGCAAAAACCCTAATAATTTCGTAAGAAAACCTCAAATGTCGCAGTTTGAAAAAACTCCGACACACCTTATATGCTATAACTTACAAGTTGCAGCGAGAGAAACTTCATCATTAGGTAAATAATAGTCGTCCTTTTGGTTCAGGAATGACTCGTTCTAGTTGTTTTGCAGTTTCAATCCATTCTTGAATAACAAGTTCAGCATTTTGTACAGCTTCTTGATAGGTTTCTCCATCTGCCATACATCCTGCTAATTTTGGAACTTCAACAATAAAAGATTGATCTTCCTCACTCCAATAAATAATTAATTCATAGCGAATTTTCATCTTTGCCTCCTAATTTATATTTTAAAATTAGATTACGAATTTGTTTGACTTGATAAGTTGTGTAGCGACTGTCTTGATTGTCAAGGGGTAACTCAAAAAACAATCAAGGAGTTGCTGTCGAACCTAAAATCTCAAGCCAGAAAAAAGCGCAGCAAAAACTAAGTCGCTCAGGTTAAACCAAAGCAAGCGCAACCCTTGATC
>NZ_JADBTZ010000299.1:0-16200 GCF_020245885.1 Microcystis sp. M165S2
AATTCTGCGAGAGAATTAGCGGTAGCTGCTAATTTAACAATCTCTTGTAATGTAGATAGTACCGAAACTTTATTCAGGTATTGTTCCACATCTAAAGGAACTTCACCTAAGCGAGCTTGCAAAACTGTTTTGACAAAATCACGAGCATTTTCTAACGCTCCAATTTCCTTCCCAATTTCCTTGCCTATTTCTTTACCTATTTCCTTACCTATTTCCTTGCCAATTTCTTTACCGCGTTCTATTCCTCGTAACTCCATATTACTTACTAAAGGCATGGTTCTTTCCTCCTCAAATTGTTTGATTTTACTCTCTAAACTTGACTGCAATTCAGGGGATAAAGTCATCATATTGTCGATGATTTCAAACAGTTTAATTATCTGTTCTCTCTCGAACTCCTTTTCATATAATCCCCTGATTAACCTCCACTTCCACTGTTCCCGTTCTGGCAGCTTCCCAGTAGTCGCTTTTGTTTTCAGGTGTGCCATGACGATTATAGCAAAGGGATTGCTACTTGCTTCTAGTTCTGACCAGCTTTCCTCATAGTCCAGTAATTTGACTGTTGGGAATTTCAGACTCACTTCACAGCCAGCAATGGTATAATTATAGGAATCTGGTCGCCAATTTACTCGTTCATCCCCTAATATAGCGAGACTGATAACCGGTTTCTGATACAAATCAAAGGCCCGATAGTTATAAATATACATCCTCTGAGGGAAATTTTCTTCGTACTGGCTTTGAATTTCAATATGAATCAAAATCCAGACTTCTTCACCCCTGAGTAACCAAACTTTATAGAGTTTGTCAGCGAAACGTTTTTTTGTCTTTGCTGAAGCGGTAATCCGTTTGAGTTCTTTTTCTAGGGATTCGGGAGTTTTTGTCCAATCAATTAGTTGGTGAACTTCGGGAAAGAAGAAATGTAAAAACGCTTCAAAATACTCGGTTAATGCTTCTTTCCAGGGTTCATCATAATTGGCGGTTGTTGGGTTCATGGCAAGTCGCTACCAATTGGAAAGTTAGGCACTCATCTAAATCTATTATTCCCCATAAATATCATCAATGCTACTTGTCATCACAAAACTTCCCATTAGAGCAACCTACATCTACATCTTTGTTCTAACATTTATTGGTAAAACTATATAATGCCGTCAGATTGCCGGGGGAGGATTTACCTAAACCGGGACAGATATCCTTAACTACAAAAGGAGTTGACATGATTTTTTCCTGAATAAAGAGTAAAAATTAAACAATTAAGCTGGCAAAGAAGGCACCATCCAGACGGATTGAGTGCCGTCGAGGTCGGTATCTGGTCCAATTAGCCCCGGGTTGCGGTAGCCCGGCAGCAGAGTGACAGCGAAAACCTCCTCCACGCCGCTATTGAACCAAAAAGTTGCCACCAGTTGACTGGTAGCTAGGTTGACAATAGCCAACCCGCACCGCAATTGATTACGCCGCTCATCCAGGGGTAAACCGCCAAAAATCGCCGTTTCCCGAATTTGGGACAACCCGACAAAGGCGTGACCTTCCCAACAGTCCAAACCCCGGGTAAAACCGGGCAATTCCGCCACGATTTCCGTGCTGCCAGTTTGGGGATGCCAACGGTTCAAGGTTCCATAACCGGAATTGAGGAAATAGAGATTACCCTGGTAAAGGCGGGGAGAATGGGGCATAGCTAAACCCCGCAGAATCACCTCTCCCCTAGGCACATCAATCAGGCATCCGCCCTGTGCTTTATTCTCTCGCCAGAGGCTTTCCTCGTTGGTTTCCCCCAATGCCGTCACATAGGCGGGAGTGCCGCTATTTTCAGCCATAGCCAAGCCATTGAGGTGACATCGGTCCCCGGGGACCAACTCGGTAATAAAGGGCGGTTTCCACTGGGGGAGAAAACTCCAATTTCCTTCGATGGTTGCCAGACAGTTAAACAGGGTATTGACCACCCAAAGGCGATTACTGCCAAAGGCCAAATCATGACCCATAATCGGGCCGGTGAGGTGAGAGGAGCGAGCTAAAAAGGCGATATCCTGTTCCCCTTCCGGTTTAATCTGGGGGGCAATCTCTCGATTAGCGGGTAAATGCCAAATTGCCTGACGAGCGCCCACAGCAATTCCGGTAGCAGTTCGGGTTAAACCCATCGCTTGGTCAAAATGGGCGAAACTCACCCGCATTTGTCCTTGATAAGTGCCAATGCTGGCCACCCGTCCCGCTTGGTAGGTGGAAATCAACACCGAGAGGTCAAGCTGGTTGAGTAATTCCGGCAGATTGAGGCTGTACTCATAATTGACTGGCACTGCTTGGCGCTGAGTTGGACTCGCCGCTGGCTCTTGAGTATCTGAAAACTGGTTAGTGTTAGGCGGCAAGCTGTCCATAGAGTTTCTTTAATATAGATTAGAATAAATTGTGATAATTGATTATTGTTTATGCTTTGTTGACTAAGGAGTTCTATTATAAACAAATTAATCAATATTATTGATAAAGTTTTCTTAATTTTTTTTTGTATCAAATTTACTTGAACGGTAGTATTAAATACTTATAATTTAGTTTGTGTAAAACACTTTTGCAATTATGGACTTTTGGAATTGACGAGATCTAGCCAAGAATTTAACTTAAGCCTATATTCTTGGATATAAACTTGATTCTAGAAAAACTATTGGTAATCAGAAAATGCTGACTTCATCGCCTCCTAATCTCTCGCAACTTGCCCTTTTATTTCTCAAAATCGGGATTATCGGTTTTGGCGGTCCAGCTGCCCATATCGCTTTAATGGAGGAAGAAGTGGTTAAGCGTCGCGGTTGGATGACTAAGGAGCGATTTCTCGATTTGGTGGGGGCAACTAATCTGATTCCCGGTCCTAATTCCACGGAAATGGCCATTCATATCGGTTATATTTTTGGGGGTTTAGCGGGTTTAATAATCACGGGAGTTTGTTTTATCACTCCTGCGGTGTTAATTACTGGTTTTTTAGCTTGGATTTATACTACCTACGGGACTTTACCGGATGTGGCCACGATTTTTGCGGGGATTAAACCGGTGGTAATTGCGGTGATTTTTCAAGCTTTATGGCGCTTAGGCAAAAAGGCAATGAAAACCCGTCAATTACTCTTCATCGGATTGGGAGTTATCGGTTTATTAATCTTAGGTTTAAATGAAATTATCGCTTTACTTTTAGGCGGAATTATCGGGATGTTTATCCTAAAAAAATTCGCTACTTTCCCCCTGATTGTGGCAGGAATAGGCGGTGTGACGGCAGTTGCTACTCCTAGCAATATCCCACCGACATTAACAGGATTAGGGTTGTTTTTCCTCAAGGTGGGTAGTGTTTTATTTGGTAGTGGTTATGTGTTAGTTGCCTTTTTAGAAGGGGATTTAGTCCAGGGGAGAGGATGGTTAACTCAGCAACAATTATTAGATGCCATTGCTGTGGGTCAATTTACCCCTGGACCGGTGTTATCCACAGCCACTTTTATCGGTTATCAAATATTAGGAGTATCGGGGGCAATTGTGGCAACTCTAGCGATTTTCTTTCCTTCTTTTATCTTTGTTTTATTACTTAATCCCCTCATTCCTAAGCTGAGACAATCGCCTTGGACGGGTGCTTTTTTGGACGCAATTAATGCTAGTGCTGTGGCTTTAATGGTGGCAGTAATTTTTAATTTAGCTCTAGCTACTTGGTTACAACCTTACGGGAATTTACCCTTTAATTTATTGGCTATCATTCTATCTCTTATCTCCGCTATTCTTTTACTACGTTTTCAAGTTAATTCTACTTGGTTAATTCTTGCTGGTGCGCTCCTTGGTTTACTATTGAAACAATTAGGTTAGGGGGAAATAAGATAAATCTACCCTTAATCCCCCCTTAATAAGGGGGGTGCTGATCCCCCCTTGATCCCCCCTTAATAAGGGGGGCGCTGATTTGTTAAACTTTTGCCATTGATGTAGTTGCTTCTCTGAGCTTTTCTACCCAGTTATAAATCCGATCGCAATCTAGTCTATAGCTGAGGGGATGAGCGATTAATCGAGCGCTACTAGCAAATAATTCGTCAATTTCTACTAAACCATTTTCCCGTAAAGTTCGACCGGTGGAAACTAGGTCAACTATCGCTTCTGACATACCCGTAATCGGTCCTAATTCTACGGAACCATAGAGAGGTATAATCTCGACGGGAATATCTAAACGACGAAAATAATCCTTAGCACAATTGACAAATTTTGAGGCAACTTTACCGTGATGGGGAATATCTAAGGGACTTTGATAGGGACTATCAGCAGGGACAGCTACCGACATCCGACAATAACCAAATTTTAGGTCAATTAAATTAGCCACATCGGGAGATTTTTCCAATAAAATATCATAACCGGCGATGCCTAATTGTGCCTGACCGTATTCTACATAAACGGGGACATCTGTAGCTCTTACTAATAATGCTTTCGCTTGGTTAGTGGGGTCGGTAATCTGTAATTGGCGATTTTTTGAGTCAAGAAAGTCACTAAAATCTAAGCCAATTTTCTGAAATATTTGGATACTTTCGTTTAGTAAAGCACCCTTCGGTAAGGCAATTGTTAGCATAGAGGAAATTATGAATTGGGGTGTGGGGTGTGGGGTGTGGGGTGTGGGGTGTGGGGGAAGAACCTAGGTTGGGTTGAAGCATGAAACCCAACGTCTGCATGGGTTACGCTACTGCTAACCCATCCTACAAATAATTGTGCCTCCCTACTTATCTGATAACCGAGATTGCAGTCAGTTCTCTAATGACCACATCAGCTAATTGTAAATCTTGATGGTTTTCCAGTTGCCAACTAATTGCGATCGCTGCTGCTGATTTGGCCTGTTTAGCCATTTCCCAATCGGCCCTAGTGTCCCCCACCATCAGGGTTTTGTCCACTGCGGTCCCCAAAGCTTGACAGGTTTCTTGCCATAATAAGGGATCGGGTTTACTTAAACCTCGATCGCATCCCCGGGCAATTTTAATATAATTTAATAGGTCATTTTCCTTGACAAATTGCTCAACTCGTGCTGTGGTATCGGAGGAAAGAATCGCTAATTGTAAACCGGCCGCGTGCAGATAACGAATGACTTCTAAACAGTGGGGATAGAGGGGATTTAAGCGGGGGGGAACCTTTTCATCGGCCGCTTGGAAGGCCGCTTTTGCGATCGCCATGGCCGTTAACCAATCGAGGCCAGTGGAAGCAATACAACCGGCAGCGACGATATGATTATCTCTGCGGCTGCCCACTGCCATTAAACCAGCAGGATTGAGACTATTTGCCCCAATACCAAAAGTTTTAGTTAATAAAGACTCTAAACCCGGAATTCGCGATTCAATGGCTTGTACCCGAGCTATAGCTCGATCGTACCAGAAAGCCCGCGAATCCTCTAGCGTACCGTCCTTATCAAAAACAATCCCTTGAATATCTCTAAATTCTCGATTACCACAGCGAATTATCGGCAAATAAACCTCCTTATTTTTATTGAATGTCAGCCATAATTTTAGCTGTCAGGAGACAGGATTCAGGAGACAGGATTCAGGAGACAGGATTCAGGAGACAGGATTCAGGAGACAGGAGATTATTTTTTATTTATTCTCCCCACTTCCCCACTTCCCCACTTTCCTATACCTTTTAAACAGGATTTAGTATTATTCCTCAAAAGCGGCTTTTTGCTGACGGACTAAATCGACACCGCGGGAAGTTCCCAGACGGGTGGCCCCGGCGCGGATAAGAGCGATCGCTTGTTCTAGGGTACGAATTCCGCCGGATGCTTTAATTCCTACCCGTCCTTTGCTAATTTCCTTGAGAAACTTCACATCGCTAACTGTTGCTCCTCCAAACCAGCCGGTACTGGTTTTTAGATAACTCACACCTGCATCCATGCAAATCTCCGCCGCTAAACGTTTCTCGGTGTCCGTCAGTTGCGAGGTTTCCAGAATTGCTTTTACTGTCTGGCTGGTTTCCTGACAAATACTAGCAATTTCTTGGAATAATTCCTCAGATTTCCCATCTTTTAGCCAACCGAGATTAATAACCACATCTAACTCCTTAGCACCATTATCTACGGCTTCTAAAGCCTCATAACGTTTAACTGCGGAGGTAGTGGCCCCTGCGGGAAAACCAATCACGGTAGAAACTAAAGTTTTTTTGCCGTGGAGTAACTGCACAGCTTGCTTAACGGCAGCGGGATAAACGCAGACGGTGGGAAAACGATATTGTTCGGCCTGTTGACAGTAAGCCTCTAATTGTTCACTGGTGGCGGTGGGGATGAGGAGAGAATGGTCGATATATTGTGCTAAATCTAGATCAGAATCGGTGATAGCCATTATCTAAGCCTCAATATAGTCAATCGATCGCTATTTTCTCATTTTATGGAAGTCAAACACTGCCTGCATCTCATTTTTGTCAATCTACTAAGTTGAGATTTTTAAGGGGAAACTCTCGGCTAAAATTGGGCGTTACTTTCGATTTTATTACTCAATCCAAGCTTTTGGGGGGTTCTACCCCCCAAACCCAGGAGCGCATTAGTTTTTCGGTGGGATGCTTACAGGCAGTTGTTAATATTTGTGTACTAATTTAAGAGTCACTCGACCGAATCTAAAACCTAATTGGTTAAGCTAAAAGCTTTGATGTACTTAGTTTCTAACCTTCTTTTTAGGTGGGAGAATTGCCAGATTCTTTCTTTTGCCTCTTGCATGAGTGACTCTTGCCTTGAGAAGCTGATAATTGCTGATTGTCGGTGTTCCTGCAAATGTGAGATGCAGCCCACACAGCAAAGTCATCTCTCGTTAACCTAGAAATTCAGAGACTAGCAAAAATCCAGTAACCTAGGAAGAAACCGTCACAAGTGAAGACTAGGAGAGACTATATCTATGTTAGAAGCGTATCATCAGCACGTTGCCGACCGAGCGAAATTAGGTATCCCTCCCCTTCCCCTCAACGCTCAACAAACGGCGGAATTATGCGAAATGCTCAAAAATCCGACCGAAGAACTCAAGGGAGAATTGCTGACCCTGCTGCGTGACCGTGTTCCCCCCGGAGTTGATGAAGCCGCCTACGTTAAAGCGGGATTTTTAACAGGAATTGCTAAAGGTGAAATAAAATCTAACGTTATCTCCCCCCAAGGTGCGGTTAGCTTACTGGGAACCATGGTCGGTGGTTATAACGTTCATTCTCTGATTGAACTGATTAAATCCAGAGATATTAATATCGCCGCTGCCGCTGCCAGCGCTTTAAGTAAAACCCTGCTGGTATTCGATGCGTTTAACGAGGTTTTGGAATTATCCGACACCAATCCCTATGCTAAACAGGTTATCGATGCTTGGGCCAATGGCGCTTGGTTTATCGCTAAACCGAAACTTGCTAAAGAAATTACCGTCACCGTCTTCAAAGTCCCAGGAGAAACCAATACAGATGACCTATCTCCCGCTCCCCATGCCACCACCCGGCCCGATATTCCCCTTCATGCTTTGGTAATGTTAGAAACCCGTCAACCCGGGTCCTTAGAAACCATTGCCGAATTGAAAAAATTAGGCCATCCGGTCGCCTATGTGGGGGATGTGGTCGGGACGGGTTCCAGCCGAAAATCGGCAATTAACTCGGTTCTCTGGCATATTGGCGATGATATTCCCTTTGTGCCTAATAAACGTGCTGGTGGCTATATTTTAGGCAGTAAAATCGCCCCTATCTTCTTTAATACGGCCGAGGATTCCGGCGCTTTACCGCTTGAATGCGATGTTAGCCAAATGAACACGGGGGATGTGATTAAAATCTATCCCTACGAAGGCAAAATCACCAACGAAGCGGGCGCAACTATTAGCACTTTTAGCCTCAAACCTGAGACAATTCTGGATGAAGTGCGCGCCGGCGGTCGTATTCACCTCTTAATCGGTCGCAGTCTCACCGATAAAACCCGTCACGCCTTGGGACTTGAGGCTAGTACCCTATTTACCCGTCCCACTATGCCTAGTGACACAGGCAAAGGTTACACCCTAGCACAAAAAATGGTCGGCAAAGCTTGCGGTTTACCCGGGGTGCGGCCGGGTACTTCCTGTGACCCGATTATGACTACGGTAGGGTCTCAGGATACCACTGGCCCGATGACCAGAGACGAGTTAAAAGAGTTAGCCTGTTTAGGTTTTAGCGCCGATTTAGTCATGCAGAGTTTCTGTCACACGGCAGCCTATCCGAAACCGGTTGATATTCAAACTCATCACCAATTACCCGACTTTTTCTCTACCCGGGGTGGGGTCGCTTTACGTCCGGGAGATGGCATTATTCACTCCTGGTTAAATCGGATGTTATTGCCGGATACGGTGGGGACTGGAGGCGATTCTCATACTCGTTTTCCTTTGGGAATTTCCTTTCCTGCGGGGTCGGGTTTAGTGGCATTTGCCGCCGCTTTGGGAGTAATGCCTTTGGATATGCCGGAATCGGTTTTAGTGCGTTTTACGGGGGAATTACAACCCGGTGTGACTCTGCGGGATATTGTTAATGCTATTCCCTACGTTGCCATCCAAGAAGGCAAATTAACCGTGGAAAAACAGAACAAAAAAAATGTTTTTAACGGTCGCATTATGGAGATGGAAGGGCTGCCGGATTTGAAATTAGAACAGGCTTTTGAGTTAACCGATGCCACGGCGGAACGTTCCTGCGCTGGTTGTACGATTAAGTTAAGTACGGAAACAGTGGCGGAATATTTACGCTCTAATGTGGCATTGTTAAAAAATATGGCAGCCCGGGGTTATAGTGATGCTAAAACTATCCTACGTCGGGTAGCAAAAATGGAACAATGGTTAGCTAATCCCGTCCTGATGGAGGCGGATAAGGATGCCGAATATGCGGATATTATCACCGTCAATTTAAGCGAGATTAAAGAACCAATTGTCGCCGCACCCAATGACCCGGATAATATCAAGTTAATGTCGGAATGCGCTGGGGATAAAATTGATGAGGTGTTCATCGGTTCTTGTATGACTAATATCGGTCATTATCGCGCCGCTGCTAAGATATTAGAAGGGGCAGGAGTTGCTAAGGCTAAACTGTGGATTTGTCCCCCCACCCGCATGGATGAAAAACAATTACGCGATGAGGGAATGTACGGCATTTTTGCCGCTTCTGGGGCGCGTACCGAGATGCCGGGATGTTCCCTTTGTATGGGTAATCAAGCGCGGGTTGAAGACAGAGCGACGGTATTTTCTACCTCGACTCGTAACTTCAATAATCGCATGGGAAAAGATGCACGAGTCTATCTCGGTTCCGCCGAATTAGCGGCGGTTTGTGCGCTGCTGGGACGCATTCCTACCGTTGAGGAATACCTAGCAATTGTCACCGAGAAAATTAATCCTTTTGCTGGTGATTTATACCGCTATTTGAACTTTAATGAAATCGCTGGTTTTGAGGATGAAGGCCGGGTAATTCCCCTAGAAGATTTACCTAAGATTGAGGATATCTTAGGTATTCCTTCTGGTGTTTTGAGTTAGTTGACCGGTTATGGGTCATTTCGATCGAGGCGAAAGATTTCTTTTGATTTCGATCAAGATGACCCCTCTAACGATCGAATTTTCGACAATTATAGGATTTTTTTCGATATACGGAATGACAACTCGATAAAATAAAAATATGAAATTCGAGTGGGATCGACAAAAGAACCGAGCGAATATCATCAAGCACGATCTAGACTTCGCGGACGCGCAGCGGATATTTGAACATCCCATTCGAGTTTCCCTTGACGAACGAGAAAATTATGGCGAAGATCGATTGATAGGAATCGGTACGCTCGATGGCCGAGTGGTAGTTGTCGTTTTTACAGAACCGAGTAGAGATACAATTCGTATTATTTCACTTCGTAAAGCTTTACCCTATGAACGAAAACGATATGAACAATACCTCCGAGACGAATTGGGAGAAAGTTGACGCTCTTACGGAAGAGGAAATCGACACATCCGATATTCCGCCCTTAACCGAGGAGTTTTTTAGTAAATCGCGGTGGTGGAAACCTGTAGAGAAAGTAAATGTTCTTGTTCAAGTAGATCCCGAAACCCTAGCTTGGTTTCAATCACAGGGCGAGGATTGTGAACAAAAAATGTCCGCCGCTTTACGGATTTATGCGGAGGCTCACAAAGTATAGTCAAGTTTAGTTCGGGTACAAGCCACACAATAAAAAAGTTCGCTATCATTTTGAGCGGGATGAAAAGCCACACAATCTCATTTACCAATAAATCGCCTTAAATGAAATGATAAAAGTGAGTACGAAAAATTATGATTATAGATGTACCGACTGGAGATGATTTTAAATCCGCTGGCATTGATTTTTTAAATCTGGCTTGGAATACGCTGATAAGTTTATCTACAAAACTTAAGGATGCGGAATATATTTATAATGTGTATTATAGCGATGAGAATGAAGAAGTAATCGATCAATTGTCATCTGAGCAATATTGGAAACAAGCACAACGTCCATTGAGTACAGCCCTTTCCCTTATTCAACAAGGAACCGAATTTCTCTTAAAAGGTCATATTGCTACAGTTAGCCCGTATTTACTAATTTTAGGAGATCCGAGTAATTATCCCAGTAAATCTCATGAGCGCAATATCCGTTTTAGTGAATTTAAAACAATTGATGCACAGGATTTAGTCAAAGTTTATAATACCGTATCGACTGGTCGATTACCAGATAACTTTCGACAAAGATTTGAAGATTTGAGAAGCAAGCGAAATATAATTATGCACACTGTAGATCCTGAATTATATATAAAAACTGAAAATCTGTTTGTTGAAATTCTAGAAATTTGTCATTATTTGATAGAGCCAAACTCGTGGATAAAAATTAGACCTCTTGCATAATTTTTTTATGGTATGATGGAGGGTTTTGCTTTTTTCTCGATTTTTAGATTGAAGTTGAAAAAAGAATAAAATGTGATCTTAGGTCAGGAAATCATCTATACTTTTGCTATGTTTATTAGCAAAAATATGGATTATCAAAACTTATCAGCTGAACAGTTCAAACGCCGTTTCGGTGTGTATAAACAAACATATAGAAAGATGGTAGAATCAGTAAAAAGTGTTGAAGCCGACTCTAATTCACCATCTAAAAGGGGACCGAAACCTAAACTATCTATAGAAGAACAAGTTTTAGTAACGTTAGAATATTGGCGAGAATATAGAACATATTTTCACATTGGTACAAGCTGGGAACTATCAGAATCAACTATATGTCGGATTGTAAATAAGACGGAAAAAATGCTTTTACAATCGGGAAACTTCCGTTTAAAAGGAAAAAAAGCTTTACTCAATCAAGCAGAGATACCGGTCGTAACGGTAATGGATGTAACGGAAACTCCCATTGAACGCCCCCAAAAGAAACAGAAAGATTTTTTTTCAGGTAAAAGAGGTTATCATACTTTAAAATCCCAATTAGTAGCTGATCAAAATACCGAGGAAATTATCTGTGTCTTTTGTGGGAAAGGTAGAGGTCATGATTTTAGTTTATTTAAAAAAAGTCGAGTTCGTTTTCATCCTTTAACTACCAGCATAGAAGACAGTGGTTATCAGGGAATAGCTGCATACCATAGTAATAGTTATACACCGAAAAAGAAATCGAAAAATAGAAAATTAACAGAGTTAGAAAAAGAGTATAACAAGGCTTTAGCCAAAGAAAGGATTATCATTGAACATATAAATAGGAAACTCAAAACCTTTAAAATCTTATCCTGTAAATATCGGAATCGTCGTCGAAGATATAGTTTAAGAGTTAACCTGTTGGCGGCTATTTATAACTGTGAGTTAGGGATAGGTATAGCAGCTTCTTAAAAGTTTCCTAAAGATTAATCAAGTCAAGGAGAATTTATTCTCAATTATAAAAATTGAGATAGTTTGTGCCGCTTAAATAAAGAGGTTTTGATAACCAAATTAAAGCATATCTAAAGAGTTTTGAGTTAAAAGTTAAACTTCAAGTTTTCATTCAGGACGAATGTACTGGTTAACTAATTTTTTGGGGAAAATTAGTTAACCCATCATTATAACATATAATTAATTTGCAAGAGTTCTATTCGAGGACAATTCATTCAAAATGAACCTGAATCTGTTCTATATAGCCCTGAAACCAGAGAATTATTTAACCTTAGGCTGGCTTTAGAAATAAACCTTGTAATTGATTTATTAACACCTTCAGCAAATAATAAATATTTTAATTTTAATAAAAAAACAAGACGTTATTTCTGTCCTAGTTGTTATAGTGGTTTTAGGGAAAATTACGAAGACGAACAGATTCCAAGATTAGCTCAACTAATACCTAATGAACCAACTAGCAACACTATTTATTGCCTTGTATGTAATGAATCTTATGAAGTATTGCGGGAAGATTGCACAGCTGAAGATTGTCTGGGTAATGTCATAGATCCTGATGATGGTACATGTCTTACCTGTGGTTCGGACAATTTTCGAGATTAATTGTTGAAATTGTAATAAATATCTTGTATGTATTAATTTCTTTATTTTTTTAATCGGACAAGAAATCTACGAAAAGTTTTTCGCTCAAGCTGCCATACAAATAATCTTGCAAAAGTATCAAATTTTATTGTTAATTGTTGACACTAATCAGGAGGAAATCGTCCAATGGATAAACTAAATTATTATCAAAGCATAATCAAGAAAATTCTCACAGAATATGCAGAAATTTCCTCACAAGTACCCGATCAAGACATAGAAGAAATATTGATATTTGACGATGATAGAAGCCAATATCTTTGGTTTAATATTGGCTGGAAAAATGGCAAACGAATTAAAGCGATTTCCGTTTATCTTCGTCTAAAAAATGACAAAATTTATATTGAAGAAGATTGGACAGAAGCAGGTATCGCCACGGAATTAATGCGCTTAGGAATTCCCAGCAGTGAGATAGTTTTAGCTTTTCAACCTCCCGAAGTGCGACAGTTTACCGAATTTGCGATCGCCTAAAAATTATTCTTTACTTTCTCGTCAGATGAGGAGTAGCTAAAATCGAATATTTAAATATACTTGTTTCTAGGTCATTTCTGCCACTTCATACTAAATCTGGTTATTAAAGACTGATTATTTATTCCCCTTTTTGCATGAGTGCATGAGCAGAAAACGGGTTTCTCGGAGAAACCCGTTTTCTGTGCGTTACTCAACGGATTTAGTATCATCCTTGACTCGCCGGTTCAAGAGTTAGATATTTTCCGAGCAAAAGTGCTACAATGTGATTTTAGGGGTCAAAATAATCAAGGAGAAGAGCATGGTCAGCAAAATTGATCGCCAAGCATTTTTACAATCCTTAATGGTGCCACCGGGTAAAGAAATTTCTCTGCACAAAGACTACGATCCCGGGTTTAAACCCGACTACATTACCAAAGAAGATGCCACGCTGCTGCTGCAACAGGGTATCGAAAAAATGGCCGAGTTTCAAGATAAACTCTATGCCCAGGATACCTATGCTCTGTTAATTAATCTGCAAGCCATGGATGCGGCGGGTAAAGATGGTACGATCAGACACGTTATGTCCGGCTTAAATCCCCAAGGCTGTCAGGTATTTAGCTTTAAAGTTCCCTCGGCCGAAGAACTAGATCACGATTATCTCTGGCGATATTATAAAGCCTTACCGGAGCGGGGTCGTATCGGTATTTTTAATCGTTCCTACTACGAAGAATTATTAGTCGTGCGTGTCCATCAAAATTTATTGGAACGGCAAAAACTCCCCCCTGAAGACAGAACCAAGAAAGTTTGGCAGCGACGTTTTGAGGAGATTAATAATTTTGAAAAATATCTGGTTAACAATGGGGTTATTGTCCTGAAATTCTTTCTCAATGTTTCTAAAGAAGAACAGAAAAAACGATTTTTGGAAAGAATTGATCGCCCCGAAAAAAACTGGAAGTTTTCCGAAAATGATGTCAAAGAAAGGGCTTTTTGGGATGATTACATGAAAGCCTACGAGGAGGTATTCAATCATACCAGTACCGAGTGGGCTCCTTGGTATATTATCCCGGCCGATCGCAAATGGTTTACCCGTTTAGCTGTGGGGGCGGTTATTTATTACACCCTGGAATCCCTCGGTTTACGATATCCCACCGTCACCGAAGAACATCGCCAAGCTTTACTGAAAGCCAAAGAAATCCTCGAAGACGAGCCAGATTAAAAATGTAAGAAAATCCCGAAAAAGCGATAATTGCCGGAAAATCGATCGTATAATCGATCTCGATTTTAAAGAATTCCCCCTATGAATTATCGCATCGATCGCCGCACCTATGCAGAAACCTACGGCCCCACCGTCGGAGATAAAGTTCGCCTGGCAGACACGGAATTATTTATCGAAGTCGAAAAAGATTTCACCACCTACGGCGATGAGGTAAAATTCGGCGGTGGTAAAGTAATTCGCGATGGTATGGGCCAATCCCCCATTTCTAGGGAAGATGGAGCGGTAGATCTAGTGATTACTAATGCCTTAATTCTCGACTGGTGGGGCATCGTTAAAGCCGATGTGGGCATTAAAGATGGCAAAATTTATCAAATCGGTAAAGCGGGTAATCCCCACATTCAAGATAATGTCGATATTATTATCGGTCCTGCCACCGAGGCATTGGCCGGGGAAGGGATGATTTTGACAGCAGGGGGGATTGATGCTCATATTCATTTTATCTGTCCCCAACAAATTGAGACAGCGATTGCGTCGGGGATTACCACGATGATTGGTGGCGGGACTGGACCGGCGACGGGAACTAATGCCACCACCTGCACCCCGGGAGAATGGAACATCTATCGAATGCTAGAGGCGGCCGAAGCTTTCCCGATGAATTTGGGTTTTTTGGGCAAAGGCAATAGCAGTCAGCCGGAAGGACTAGCGGAACAGGTAAAAGCGGGGGTAATTGGCTTAAAACTCCATGAAGATTGGGGAACCACTCCGGCAGCCATTGATACCTGTTTAAGCGTTGCCGATAAGTACGATGTGCAGGTGGCGATTCATACCGATACTCTCAATGAAGCCGGTTTTGTCGAGGCAACTATCGCCGCTTTTAAAAATCGCGTCATTCACACCTACCACACGGAAGGGGCCGGCGGTGGTCATGCTCCCGATATTATCAGGGTTTGCGGGGAAATGAACGTTTTACCCTCCTCTACTAATCCCACGCGTCCCTATACGGTGAATACCTTAGAGGAACACCTCGATATGTTGATGGTTTGTCATCATTTAGACCGGAGCATTCCCGAAGATGTGGCCTTTGCCGAATCCCGCATCCGCCGAGAGACTATTGCCGCCGAGGATATTCTCCACGATTTAGGGGCTTTTAGCATAATTTCCTCCGATTCTCAAGCTATGGGACGGGTGGGAGAAGTAATTATCCGCACTTGGCAAACTGCCCACAAAATGCGGGTACAACGGGGCAGACTGACCGGGGAAACGGGCGAGAATGATAATCTGCGGGCAAGACGATATATTGCTAAATATACGATTAATCCTGCTATTACCCATGGGATTTCCGATCATGTCGGTTCCATCGAGGTGGGCAAATTAGCCGATTTGGTTCTCTGGAAACCGGCATTTTTTGGCGTAAAACCGGAAATTGTCCTGAAAGGCGGTTTAATCGCCTGGGCGCAAATGGGCGATGCTAATGCCAGTATTCCCACACCGCAACCGGTTTATATGCGTCCCATGTTTGCCTCTTTTGGTGGTGCGATCACCAAAACTTCCTTGACATTTGTTTCTAAATATGCTATGAAAGCGGGCATCCCTGAGAAGTTAAAGCTGAAAAAAACCGCCGTGGCCGTGTCGAATACGCGCAATATCAGTAAGGCCAGTATGAAGCTCAATGACGCTTTACCGCGCATGGAAGTTAATCCCGAAACCTACGAAGTGCGCGCTGACGGGGAATTATTAATCTGTGAACCTGCTACGGTTTTACCCATGGCCCAACGCTATTTCTTATTTTGAATTCTGGTTTTTTTAAAACCTTATTTTTGGAGCTTTGTGGGAGTCAGGGGAGTGGGGAGTTAGAGGGGTTGGGGGAGATATGAAATTAATTGTTTCATAACCTCATAAGTAGCCTATACTCAACGGATTTAGTATGAGGTGACTTCTTTGCTGACAACTACTGTACCGTAGGGAGAAAGAAGGGTTTCTAAGAAGTCTTTGCTAAATTTATCCCAAATAAAGCGAGTCACGGATGCAACCAGTTATCTAAATCCGTCAAAGTGTCAAAGTCTAAT
>NZ_JADBTZ010000003.1:0-12791 GCF_020245885.1 Microcystis sp. M165S2
AAAGGGATGACTAGGAGACAAGGCCTCTAATTCATCAATCGCTCTGGTTCTGGTTCCTCCTCTACCTAATAATCTTAACCAGAGGGTTTCAGGGGTTTCGGGTAATTGATGCAGGACAATAAGGGCTGTGGTTAATGCTGGAGGTAAAAAATAAATTCCTTCTCCCCAATCTGGATTATTGAGAGCGGAAAAAGCAGTTATAATTCTTTGACTAGCCGTGGGGGTAAGTATCCATAGTCTGGGAATATTTTCTGCTAATAAGGGTTGTTGATGACGGTGAGCTTCTCTTTGTAATTGTTCCCGCACAGTAAACAGTTTAGATAAACAAGCAATAATGCCCTCAATCGTGACTGGATTGCGATAGGGTTCAAATAGACAAGGGGTTTGAGCTAATTTACCCAATAAACCTAATTCGGGCAGTATTTCCGGGGAAGTCGGTCGAAAATACACATCGATTTCTTGAGTTTCTGCCGTCACATCAAGGCTAGTTTTCACGTCACCGGAAGAAGAGAGAAAGGTTTCGAGGTAATCTTTACTAAATTTATCCCAAAGAAAGCGAGTCAAGACCTAAGTGATTCAATCGATGATGATGATTATTTTATCATTTTAAAAGCCTGATTGGGAAAACTGGCAGCATTGCAGCTTTAGTTACAGATTTTTCCTAGTTTTTGCGCTAAAACTGAAAGGTTAATCAGCAAAAAATGCGCTCGACGAATGAAACCGCAAATCATCGTCTGTGGATTAGGTCGCACGGGTTATAAAATCTTTTGTTTACTCAAACAACAATCCGCGGCAGTAGTAGCGATTAGCGATCGCCAAATGGTCTGCGAATACCAGTCTGATATTATCATCGGCGATCCCTGCTCTCCTAAAACTCTCCTGCAAGCTGGCCTTCCAGATGCAGAAACCCTAGTTTTGGCCATTGATAACGACGCACTCAATCTGGAAATTCTCACCCGCGCAAGGATAATTAACCCGAAAATTCGGATAGTTAACCGACTATTTAACGAAACTTTAGGAGAAAGACTCGATCAAACCCTACCTGCTCACGTTAGCATGAGCGTTGCTTCCCTAGCGGCTCCGATCTTTTCCTTTGCTGCCCTTGGTAATAAAGCTATCGGTCAATTACAGCTATTCGATCGCCTTTGGCCAATTCAAGAGATAATTATCGAGGAAAATCATCCTTGGTGGGGATTACCCCTCTACGAACTTTGGGACGATCCGGCCCGGATGTTAATCTATTATCTCCCCGCTCACGACGAAATTGATCTGGTTTCAGCAGTTCTTTTAGGCAAAAAACTCGGAACTGGCGATCATCTCATTATCGGCAATAAACCGACAATTAGGGCAAAACAGCGTTTTAAACTGCAAAAGTGGCTGAGAAATCTGCTCAATCTGCGTCCCTATCAGCACTATGTCCAACCGGTAATTCTTGTCACCCTTTCCCTCTTGGGGATGATTTCCCTTGCTACCGTTACCTATCTCAGCGTTAATCAAAAAATTTCCCTCGTCGATTCCCTCTATTTCTCCGTCGGGATGATTACCGGCGCCGGAGGTAACGAAAAAGTGGCCGAATCTACCCCCGATAGTATCAAAATTTTTACCGTGGTCATGATGATTGTCGGTGCAGGGGTTATCGGTATCTGTTATGCTCTCCTTAACGATTTTATCCTCGGTAGTCGCTTTAAACAGTTTTGGGATGCTACCCGCATTCCCGTCCGCAATCATCACATTATCTGTGGTTTAGGAGGTATCGGCACCCGGATCGTGCGACAATTGCACGAGCAAGGCTGTGAAGTGGTGGTGATCGAATCGGACCCCAATAATCGATTTTTGCATTCCGTGCGCTCCTGGGGAATCCCCGTTATCATCGAGGATGCGCGTCTAGTGGCTACCCTAGAAACCGCTAATATTAACAACGCTGAATCTTTGATCGTGGTTACTTACGAGGATATGATTAATGTGGAGATTGCTCTCACCGCTAAAGCGATCGCTCCTAAAATTAATCTAGTTTTACGCTGCTCTCAGGAACAATTCGGGCGATCAATTCAAGAAGTTTTTGATTTTGATACGGTATTATGTCCCCGGGATCTGGCTACCTATTCCTTTGCTGCGGCCGCTTTGGGCGGTAGAATTCTCGGTAATGGCATGACCGATGATCTCCTCTGGGTTGCTTTGGCTACATTAATCACACCGAATCATCCTTTTATGGGGCAAATTGTCAAGGAAGCGGCGATGAATGCCGATTTTGTGCCACTTTACTTAGAAAAACAAGGTCAAACTATCCACGGTTGGCAATTACTGGAAATCACTCTCGATCAAGGTGATATTCTTTATCTAACTATGCCGGCTATGCGTTTACAACAGGTTTGGCAAAATACTTCCCTAACTATTCCCCAATCTTTCCCCGATTTAAAATGATTTCTGGTCTTAATTATCTGAGCAAAGCTAGTTATCGCTGTATCTTGAGTTTAGGCAGTGCTGGCAGTATTTTAAGTCTCGCTAGTGCCAGCAGCATTTTAAGTCTGGTTAGTATCGGCAGTATGCTCAGTATTGGCAGTGTCGGCAGTATTCTCAGTATTGGCAGTGTCGGCAGTATTCTCAGTATTGGCAGTGTCGGCAGTATATTTGGCATTTTTCAATATCATTCTCTGCCTAACCATCCTCAATAAATGTAGCGCTTCTTTGTCGATGGCGGTTTTTTAAGCTTAAACTGTGGGGCGATCGCTTTTTATGCAAACAGAATAGAAAGGGTATTAATCGATTAAGCGATTTATGAGGCTGCCGCAAAACTAACACGACGATAAATTTCTAGCAAGGGAAGTTCAACGTTTAAACTCTCTAGGGGGATTATTTGACTAAGTTGATCGTAGGTTTGTAATTGCCAGCGATCGCTCTGTTCGAGTCTGAAATATTGCTCAACGTAGGGTTCAGTTTGACTAACGAGCAGATATTCACAAAAACTTGGCAGGGAACGATATTTTCTAAATTTATCACCTCGATCATAGGCTTCCGTGGCGGGGGAAAGCACCTCTACAATAAATAAAGGATTAAGAATTTCGTCTTTGCGATCGCCGTTAAATTCTGGTTCATGGTTAACGATCATGAGATCGGTATAGGTTCCGCAATGATATTCAGGAATCCACACCCGCAGATCGCTGTTATACAGACGAAAATCCCTATCTCTCAATAAAAATCCCAAAAAAACCGAGATATTGATCGCGATTGCGCTGTGGGTCGCGGTTCCTCCAGACATAAGAATCATTTCTCCATGGCAATATTCATAACGTTCCTGAGCAGTTTCAGCGATCGCCCGATATGCTTCCAAAGTGACAGGGTTTTTGGTGACTGTCGCAATAGTCGGTTTTTCTTGAGCGATAATCATGTTTGTCTTTCTCCGATATTCTATTAATTAATTTTATGGTTATTTTTTAGGGATTGTGGTGGGGTAAGAGCATCTCAATTAGGACTGACAAAAGGGTCTCAGCATAGCAATCATCTAGTTATTATCCATAGCCGTCCTTTTGCTTTTTTGTGCCATACCGCGTCGGTAGAGTGAGCGCATCTCAAACGCGGTTGACAACCGAGATAAAGTTCATTTTGTCAAGTATTGTTAAGATGCGCTTACCCTGTCAGGTATTCAGGTTTGCTAATTGTTCCTGAATATTAGCTTGAGTAGAGAGTTTTTCGGATTTTTCCCATAGAGCGTTAAAGAGACTTTTATCTGTCTCTACAACTCTTGTTTGATAGGAAATATAACCTGATTCTGTTTGACCATTCATAATTCTTCTCGCTGTAAAAGAATTTCTTGGCACAGATAAGTTTTCGCTAATCAATAGGTTGGTATTATGCCAATAATATTCTTGAATATCTTTAGCTTTTTCATGACAAATACAAGCAACTTTTATGCCAGAGTTAAGTTGTTCCTGAATCACTTGTAAATGCTTTTGAGTCGGAACTTCAGGAAGAATAAAGACTCGTTGAATAGAAATCTCCCTTTTGATTAGTTCTTCGTTAACTTCCCAGAATTTTTGACCAAGAGGATTATCCCACCAGATGGAATCTGTCATGGAGTGAATAGCCAAGATTCGAGATTCACTTTGAGGATCAATGTGTTTGAGTAGTTGAGCAACCTTTTCTAAACGGGATTCGCCAATAATTTCCATTGTAATTTCAGGCATAATTGTGTTGGTCAAAATTGTGCCATCAAGGAGGGTTAGATTATTTTCATCTAATTTAACATCGGTCAAATTAGCTCCCGTTAGAGTAGCTTTGCTCAAATTGGCATGACTTAAATCGGCTCCTGTTAAATCAGCATTAGTTAAATTAACCCCCGAAAGATTAGCCTTACTGAAATTACATTCCATCAATTTTGCATCGGAAAGATTGGCCTCACCATCCATTAAATTGACTTGGCTGAAATTCAGTCCCCGAAAATCTCGTTCGCCAATTTTGTACAAATATGTCAATTCTTTTGTGCTATGAATATCGGGGTGATATTCATCGGGTGCATAAACGGCAATCATCGCTTTGACGTAGGCGAAAAAATAAGCCTTGAGAATATTTTCATGGGTGTGGATAGTAATCACTTCTTTACCATCATACTCAACCACCGCCTTGACAGTTGTGGCTCCTTGTTTACCCGGTGTCAAGTTAGCTAAATAGATAGATTTAAGGTGATGTTTAATTTCAACTAAATGAGCTAGAGCCTCATCAAAGGCAGTACAAAGTGCATCTACTGAACCTTTTTTAAAGGCCGATTCAGTGTAACGCTCTTGGGTTTTTGTATTACATAAGATAACTGTCGCAGAAGTTAAATTGTTGTTAGCACAGAGAATTTCAAAGTTCTCAATTTTCCAGCCTTGAAAGAGAACGAGATTATCTTCAAAGAATAAGTTTTGTTGAAATTCATTCTCTAAAAGCCGATTGAGTTTTACTTGTTCATTTTCCATTGCCGCTTTACCGAGATTTTTGAGAGTTCTTTCGATAGATGCTGGCGAGGTATCTTCCCCTAAAAACTGTAAGAATAGGGAAGGGGAACCCACAAAAGGATATCCACTGGCAATGAATTCTCGATCTCTGATGGTGATAATACCTGCCAAGCCATACTTTCTGGCAATCTCAACTTGAATTGCCGTTTTTAAGTTAACGTTGGGATATTTTTCTAGGTCAATTTCTTTCAAGTTAACTTGGCCGACGTTAATCTTACTCAGAAGTTCAATGATCGCACGATTGGCATATTCTTGAGATTTCAGATTTTTGATATTATGCCAAATTTTGATTAATCCTATTTCGCCGATGTAAGGATTAATTTTTCCCTCTAAAACAAGTCCCATAACCCTAGTAGCTTCCCTGTTAAGAGTCGTCTGATTTCGTAATAAAAACTCTTCAATTAGATCAGCATCAATTAATACTTTTGGGGCTTGAGAATTGTTATCTTTTGATTGGAATACCTCTAAGTTATCCAGAAAAAAATCAATATTTATACTAGGATGAGTAGTTACCTTATGCAGACTAAGCTTGATTTCGTATTGCACAAAATCATCAGAACCTACATCATTGCCCAAATCTAAAAGCGTTTTTATTACTTGAAGCTCAGAGATTTGAGTTGCTTGAGATTCAGGATTATAGTATTGTCCTATTGTTCTGATAATCTCCGCCCGGCGATCTCTATCCTTTTCATTTTTTAGTTGAGCTAACAATACCAATACATCACTTGTGTCAAGATGGCGACTGGCCAATTTTGTTACGTCCAATAAATTTTCAGTTTTCATTTGAAATTAATCTCCTCAAAAATGCGCTAGTTTTCAGTGGTCTGATTCTGTACTAATTGTGTATGAGGCAGATCGTTCTAATTCCGAATTCTCTGCGTATCTAGTTGTCAAAATATCTTCAATGACGCAATAACCTTTCTTGAAAAGAATCCTTCTTAGGGAAGTAATTCCCAGACGATCACTGTCATCTAACTCAAGGTAATCCTTAAGATGGGATCCTAGATTTTTGTTGAAATCCGCGTTCAGATTTTTTTGGCCATGATTGAACATTTCAGCCAGGTCATCCGCAGAAAAAAGACCTGTAGCCGCCAGATAGAAAATAATTTTGTATTTTTCAGATAGAAAGCGTTGAATAATATTTTGTTCGATTTCTTCCAACAAAGCTTCTAGCTTGCGGATATCCAAACCACAGTTTTTTGCCTGATTTTGGGCATCGCATAATGAGGGTGGAGTTGCCATAGAAGTATCTCTCCTTCGGTTGAGGTTGTCATCGATCTTAAGGTAGTCAACATGGCTGTATTTGTAGTCACCGATACTTTTTCAAAGTGGATTGCAATAATAACCGGAAAGTTATATTGCTTCTGAGATAGTCCCATAAAACCAAAAGAGAAATCAACCAACAATTATTGCCCAAATCCTCCCTTATATCGCCAATTCCCGACAGGGAACTCTATCCTCCAGAATCATCGTAGCCATTTCATAGGTAAAAATATCTAAGTGTCCCCCTTCAGGAGCTTTAAAACAAAAATCTTGGCCCACCTCAACGACTCGCTCTAGCCATTGTCCCATAAAGTCAATTTTGAGAATAGCTGTTTTTTCTGTGCGGTTTACATATACACAGTTGATAATTGCTTGATTAACAGTTGCATTCGACATACCATTCCCCTCCATTTATGCAATACGGGATGAACCTTATGTATGTACGATAATTCAAAATTCTGGAATTGAAAACCAACAATTATTGCAAAGTTAAACCAACAATTGTTGCAAAGTTAAATCAACAATTATTGCAAAGCTAAACCAAAAATTATTGAATCTTTAAACTAATAATTATTGCAAAGTCAAACCAATAATTGTTACAAATTTAAAGCCTAAAAAAGTATCAAAATTACAACTTTTATTGGGTGACATAGAATAACCTTGCTTGATATAAAAGAGGTGTATAATTTCACAAATGTTATGAAAACTAACGACAAATTTAATCTCAAAAAGAATCTGGGGTTACTCTTGATTCTAGCCGGACTCTCTGTACCGATATATGCAGGACGGTTGCCAGAAGCAATTCATCCGATGACTATTGCCCATCTGTATGTTAATGTAGGGTTAAAGTTGATACACAGCGAAAAAAAAGCAGACTAAATGATGGTTAATATAGACAAGGGGCTTAAGTTCCTTGCCATCAATAGGTGACAGTTTAAATCTCAAATAGAATTGCTATATGTATGGTGGGCAATGCCCACCATCTGTTATTATGAGACGTAGATAGGGTCTTCCTAAAAACTAATCAAGGATTCAAAATACGTTCACGGTGGTAGGGTTGCTTAAAAATGTTAGAATCTATACAAAAAACACAATCTCCTTTAGCTTTAGCCCCTCCGTTGGCAGCTGCAATTAAACGAGGCGAAGACGCGAAGAAGCGGTTCCTATCTAAGCAAGGAGGAACCTTAACCAGCACCGAGGTTTGTAGTGTTTTAGCCTGTAGTTCTTTGGAATTAGAAACTATGAGGCTCAATCATCGAGTCTTAGGTTTATCTGTCAACGAAGAATTAGTTTATCCCGCTTGGCAATTTATTGATGGCAAAGTTTTGTTAGGTTTAGACCAAGTGTTAGCCGTCTTAAAAGAAGACGGTGCTTGGACACAAATAATCTTTCTGCTTACGGGTGATATTCGTTTAGAGGGAGCAACCCCGCTAGAAAAACTCCAAAAGGGAGAAATCGATTCAGTGGTTTGGGCTGCTAAGTGCTACGGGAGTCATAGCGCGGCGTAATGGGTTTGCCTCCTTCTGTTTGTGGGTTAGTACGTTTGAGAATTAGTTCACCAATTTTATAAAAAATAATACCTCCTGCAAAAATCAAAAATCTTCAGTAGCAGACAAAAGATAAGAGACAACTATCCTATTCATAAAACCTAAGATTATGTCAAATTTATCCGGGGTTTTAGACATTTTCACCCGATAGCGACTCGATAACTTACTTTTGCAGGAGATTACTGATCCTCTTGCCCTATTTTGGTAAAATCAACTATAATGGGGAGAAGTTAATCTTTGCCAAGCTTGAGCAGACTTAAACTAATCCCTCAGTGAGCAAGCAATTAGATCCTATGCTTAAAATTGCCCTTTTTGGAACCAGTGCCGATCCTCCCACTGCCGGTCATCAAGCCATACTAAAATGGTTATCGGAACAGTACGATATCGTTGCGGTTTGGGCTGCCGATAATCCCTTTAAAAATCATCAAACCAGTCTCGAACATCGTCTGAGGATGTTAAATTTGCTCATCGGGGATATTCAACCCCCAAGAGATAATATACAACTGCGACGAGAATTAAGCGATCGACGGAGCTTAATTAGTGTAGAAAAAGCGCAAGCAATTTGGGGAGAACAGGAGGAATATACCCTAGTCATTGGTTCGGATTTAGCCGGACAAATTAGGCACTGGTATCGCAGCCAAGAATTACTAGAAAAAGTCAAAATTCTCGTGATTCCCCGTCCCGGATATCCTATTAATCAAGATGATATTGAACAACTGGAAAAATTAGGAGGTGATTGTCTGATTGCCGATGTCTTTGCTCCGGCTGTATCCTCAACAGATTATCGAGAAAAAGGCGATAAACAGGCTGTTCCCGCACCGATTAAAGATTATATTGAAGGTCAAAAACTTTACGCATGAAGCTGCCAAAAACCCTAGCTAATAAATCTCTAGCTGATTTTAAAGTCGGAGTTGATAACGTGATCTTTTCCGTTGATACCCAATTAAATCGGCTGCTAGTGCTTCTGATTAAAAGACGGGAAGAACCCTTTAGTAATTACTGGAGTTTACCCGGTACTTTAGTGAGAAATGGGGAATCACTGGAAACGGCAGCCTATCGAATTTTAGCCGAGAAAATTAGCGTCAATAATCTCTATCTAGAACAGTTATATACTTTTGGCGGTCCAGAGGTAGATTTCCCGGCAGCGGCCGAGAGTTTTGGGAAACGTTATCTATCGGTGAGTTACTTCGCTTTAGTGCGGTTTGAAGAAGCAAAATTAATCACTGAACGGGATTATAATATCACTTGGTATATGATTGATAAAGTGCCAAATTTAGCCTTTAATCACGGTCAAATTTTAGCTTATGGCTGGCAAAGATTACGCAATAAAGTAGAATATAGTCCCGTCGCTTTTGAGGTTTTACCAGAATTATTTACTTTAAATGATCTTTATCAATTTTATGAGACAATTTTAGGTAAAAATTTTAGTGATTATTCCAACTTCAGAAATCGGCTCTTGAAATTAGGATTTCTCAAAGATATGGGTTTAAAAGTCTCTCGTGGTGCTGGTCGTCCTGCTAGTTTATATCGCTTTGATGAAGAAGCTTTTGCTCCCTTTAAAGAGCAACCGTTAGTTTTTGTTTAAATAGGAAAAAATATGAGAATTGCTATCGCTCAATTAAATCCCATTGTTGGAGATATCGAAGGAAATGCCGAAAGGATTTTAGAGGCCGCTCAAACGGCATTTAATCGGGGAGCGGAATTACTTTTAACCCCGGAATTATCCCTCTGTGGTTATCCTCCCAGAGACTTATTATTAAATCTGGGTTTTGTTGAGAAAATGTCTCGACAATTGCAATTATTGTCCCAAGAATTACCAGAAAAATTAGCTGTATTAGTCGGTTTTGTCGAAAAAAATACCTCCGCAACAGTCCGGGGAGAAAAGCCGTTATTTAATAGCATAGCTTTGGTAAAAAGTCAAGAGATTAAACAAATTTTTACTAAACGTTTATTGCCTACCTATGATGTTTTTGATGAGGATCGTTACTTTGCTTCCGGGAAAGAAAGTCAATATTTTCAACTAACAGAAAATAATTTTAAAATCGGTGTGACTATCTGTGAAGATGTTTGGAATGATGAACAATTTTGGGGTCAGCGTCAATACGCGGTTAATCCCATCGCCGATTTAGCTAATTTGGGAGTGGATTTAATCGTTAATCTTTCCGCTTCTCCCTACAGTGTCGGTAAGCAAAAATTGCGAGAATCTTTATTATCCCATAGTGCCACTAGATATAATTTACCTATAGTTTATGTCAATCAAGTGGGAGGTAATGATGATTTAATTTTTGATGGTGATAGCGTTGCTTTTAACAGACAAGGAGAAGTGATTTATCGCGCCCAAGCATTTACTTCTAGCTTAGAATTGATCGAGTTTAATCAAGATTTGTTACCCGCAGTTATTCATCCTTTACCCATCGATGAAGATGAGGAAATTTATCGAGCTTTAGTCTTAGGAGTACGAGATTATGTGCAGAAATGCGGTTTTAAACGGGTAATTTTTGGCTTGAGTGGTGGCATTGATTCCAGTTTAGTTGCCGCTATTGCCACCGACGCATTAGGTAAAGAAAATGTTCTCGCTGTGATGATGCCTTCTCCCTATAGTTCCGACCATTCCATTAGCGATGCAGTGGCTTTAGTTAATAATTTAGGTATCAAAAGTGAGAAGTTAGCAATTAAAGAAATTATGACCGCTTATGATCAACTTTTAGAGGGTCTTTTCGCTGGGACTGATTTCGGTATTGCTGAAGAAAATCTTCAGTCACGCATTCGCGGTAATTTATTAATGGCTCTCTCTAATAAATTCGGGCATTTACTATTATCCACTGGCAATAAATCAGAAATGGCGGTGGGATATTGCACCCTCTACGGTGATATGAATGGTGGTTTAGCAGTGATTGCTGATGTGCCGAAAACCAGGGTTTATTCCCTCTGTCGCTGGTTAAATCGGCACGGGGAAATTATTCCCCTCAATGTGATTAATAAAGCTCCTAGTGCTGAATTAAAACCCAATCAGAAGGATCAAGATTCTTTACCTCCCTACGAGATTTTAGATGCTATTTTAGCACTATTAATCGATCGCCATCAATCCGCCCAACAAATTATCGCCGCCGGTTTTGAGCCTGAAATTGTGCAGAAAGTGATTAAATTAGTGAAAAATGCCGAATTTAAGCGCAAACAAGCTCCCCCTGGTCTAAAAATTAGCGATCGCGCTTTTGGCACTGGTTGGCGAATGCCCATCGCTAGTCGCTGGGGTTAGGGACTTTTTCAGTTATCAGTTATCAGTTATCAGTTATCAGTTATCAGTTATCAGTTATCAGTTATCAGTTATCAGTTATCAGTTATCAGTTATTAGTTATCAGTTATCAGTTATCATTGATTAGTGATTGGTCACTGTTTACTGTTTACTGTTTACTGTTCACTGTTCACTGAAAGGGGTATTCGTGAGAGAGGAAGGGTAAAGGGATTAATTCTCCTGTTGCCTCGCCGATTTGTACTTTTAAACCCTCTCCTCCCGCTTTTGTTTTCACATAACCCAAGCCAAAATCCTCCAGCACACTGGTGAGTAAACCGACTTTTTGCGCTTCTAAAATAATCGGGGTATTGCTAGGGACGGGTTGGCTGAGTTTTATGCCCCAAAGTCTTTGTTTTACGCCTTTATAGGTGTTGAGACGGGCGATAGTTTCTTGACCAATATAACAACCCTTATCAAAAACGAGCGCTCGCCATAAACCGGCCTCTAAAGGGTTATAATCTTCGGTTAATTCTCGATCGACTGCCGGTCGGCCCTGATGGATTCTTAGGTATTCCCACACCTGCTCATCGGCGGGAGTAACGCCATTTTTTATTAAATTTTCCCAGAGGGGACCGGCTTCGGCGGCGGCAACGATTAGAGTATATCCGGGTAGGTCTAAGCCGGTGCCGACGGCCAGTCTCAGGGGGGGGTCAGAAAGGAGATAATGACTATGCTGCACCCCCGTTAAAATCTGCTCTGGAATGCCTATTTTTTGCAGGTATTGCCCGCTTTCAGTACCAATTAGGGTGAAAATGCCAAAATTATCGGTTAAGTCGCTAATTTCAACCTTATCGAAGGGGAAAATATAGCGATCGATCAATTCCAGTAAAAATTGACGACGTTGGGGAGAAACGAGGATGAGGAGGGAATCATCGCTGGCGTAAACTGTGACAAAATCGAGGGTACGACCGGTAGAGTTAAGGAAAATTGTCTCACAACCCTGACCCGGTTTCAGGCGCTCGATAGCGTTACTGGTTTGATTGTGGAGAAAACGCAGTCGGTCTTGGCCTTTTAATTCTAATAAACCCCAATCGGAGCGATCGATTAAAATTGTTTGGGATGCTAAATTTTGGGGATCATTACTGTAATTTTTCAGAAAATTAGCGGCATACTCTGCCTTGATCGTTTCTAACGCTGCTTTCATTGGGGTAAATTAGCGAATAATCGGTTAATAATACGCTCGGTTTTCGTTTCCAAACTCTGCCAATCTAGTTCACCGGTGGGATCGAGGAGACTGGTATCGATGGTGACGCTCTCTCCTTCATCGGTGGGATAATCGAGAAAACAGACTTGAAAACAAAGTTCCCAAATATTTACAGTAACGGAGCGATCGAGATAAGTCAAACAGAGCAGATAACTGGGATAGGGATCTTGAATTTCTGTATAGGTTCCTTTCCAGAGGGAATTTTCTAACTGTTTACGCAGATTATCCAGCACCCGAATAAATGCCGGTTGCATTAACAATTGTGCCTGTTCCCAAGCAGTAATATCTTTAAATTTTGGATTCATCTTATCAGTTATCAGTGATCAGTTATCAGTGATCAGATTTGGGTATTAATTGACACTCCCCGCTCTAAAGAGACGGGGATTCTTGGTTCACAGAGATTACTTGCTTAGACAGAATTGCTTCTGAAAAAGTAGAGGTATTCTCTCCCCAAGCGTTTATTGGATCTAGCCCAAAGGTTCCGGTATGCCCTA
>NZ_JADBTZ010000030.1:0-3656 GCF_020245885.1 Microcystis sp. M165S2
GTTAGGATACTTAGTACGACCAGCAAAGAAGTTAGTGAAAGCTGTTTGTAGGTGTCTTAACCCTTGTTGTAAAGGTACACAGCTAACTTCGTTTAAAAAGTCTAATTCTTCTTGCTTTTTCCACTCGGTTAGCATTGAAGAGGTTTCAGCATATCCTACTCTTTCTTGCTTTTCGTACCATGCTTTTGTTCTGAGATGGAGAGCTTTATTGTAAACTAATCTTACACAGCCCAAAGTGCGCCGCAATAGCGACTCTTGTTCTGGTGTGGGGTAAAATCGAAACGAATAGGCTTTTTCCATGGGGAGCATTTTAGCATATATTCCGTAAATGTGCTAATATTTAACGGTAAAGCCGTCGTAGAACGACGGGGTTTCAGACCCAAATTTTCGATGACCACTTCTCCTGTTCCCCAAGGGGACGATTTTAGCGATCGCCCGATCCGTCCCGTACAATATCGGGATTTGGAAGACATTGAAGCTTTAACCCTGGATGACTTCGATGAGGATATTGATCGTCGCGCCCAAAATTTCCGCACGCAGGTGCAACAGGTGCGGCCTTGGTTTGGGTTGTTTAAAATTCTCAGTCTTTTTCCTAATCCTCTCCAACACCGTTTTCATGTCTATGTGGCCGAGTCCATGGCCAATCGGGGAGAAGAAAGGAAAATTCGCGGGGCAATCCAAGTCACCCCTTTTAATAGTAGTCGCAGCACTTGGCGGGTGGAACAGGTGCGGGTGCATCCGGCGGAGTCTTTAAGCGAACCCAAGGGCATCGGGGCGCAATTACTGCGTTATTGTCTAGAAACGGTTTGGGAAGCGCGCACCTGGGTGTTAGAGGTTAATATCAATCAAAAGGACAGTTTGGCACTTTTCCGGCAACACGGTTTTCAGCCTTTGGCGGAATTAACCTATTGGTCTTTACCGCCGCAATTATTACAGGAATTGGCGAAACAAGAGCCAGATTTACCGAATTTACTGCCCGTGAGCAATGCTGACGCTCAATTGCTTTATCAGTTAGATTGTGTGTCTATGCCGCCGCTACTGCGTCAGGTATTCGATCGCCATATCCAGGATTTTAAAATCAATTTAGTTGATAGTTTGCTCTATCGCTGTCAAAGTTGGTGCGGCAGTCCGCAAATTAGTCGCGGTTACGTTTTTGAACCACAACGAAAAGCGGCGATCGGTTATTTTGAATTAATTCTATCTAATCGGGATGAGCGACCCCATCAAGCGAAATTAATTGTCCATCCCGCCTACACTTGGCTCTATCCTAAGTTATTAATCCAGATGGCCCAGATCACTCGCAAATATCCCCCTCGCTCGCTAGAGTTGATATCTGCCGATTATCAGCACGAAAGACGGGAATATCTGGAACAATTGGGAGCAATCCGCAGTTCCCACACCCTGATGATGTCGCGCTCGGTATGGCACAAAATCCGCGAAACTAAGCCGGAAAATTCCGCCCTAGCAGAAATGCTGCAGGGTTTACAACCGGTGCCGCGCACTCCCATCCCTAGTCGGATGTCTTGGTTAAAATGGCCCAATAATCCCCCCCTGGACCCCCTCGACAGTCCGGGGGAACTTCCCCCAGTTAAACCGCCCTCGGAACCCCCCGATCAGGGGCATCCAGTGTGATGGAAAGAGTCGCCGCCCTCGGCTTAGATATCGGTAAAAAACGGGTAGGAGTGGCAGGATGTGACGGCACAGGTTTAATCGCCACTGGTTTAACCACGATTATCCGTTCTTCCTTTGTTGCTGACATACCACAGTTTGAGGCAATTGTCAAGGAAAGAAATATTAAGATTTTGGTAGCGGGACTGCCCTATACCATGGCGGGAGAGTTAGGATTTCAGGCCAAACAGGTACAAAAATACGCCCAGAAACTAGAGATCGCCTTGGATTTGCCCCTCGAATACATTGATGAGCGTTGCACGTCCCTAGAGGCGGAAGAATTCTTAAAAGCCAAAAAACAGTTTTCCTCTTGGGATAAGGGAGCGATCGATCGGGAAGCGGCGGCGATTATTTTACAACAATGGCTCGATCGCCGACGGCGAGTTAATACTGTTGTTTTAGGGGAAACTCGTTGACATCCTCACCGTCCGTTTACGGCGGTGAGGATGTCAACCATCGGTTTGTAGTCTTGTTTTAGCAATAATGCGGGTTTTCTTTAAATCTCCCTCGCTCAATTCTTCTCCCACCTGTAAACGGGTGGCATTAGTTTGGAGGACAGTGGCGGCGTTTTTTTCTCCCAATTGTAAGGCGGTTTTGGCTGCGGTTTGTAGCATGGTGGCGGCGGCTGCTCGATCGCCCTGTTTTAATTTTTCTTCAGCGATTTGGGTTTGACGATATTTGGCTAAAGTCAGAGTCGATTTCTGAACTTGCTCGTCTAATTGGGATTGATAGATAGCTTGGGATGCGATATTAAGGCTAATAGTCGCAGTTTCTAGCCCTTTTTGACCGGAAGCGGGATCATCGTAGCGAATCTTCACCTGAGCTATAGTGTGAGTACCGGGGGGAATTTGGTCGATATAGAGATTGAGGAGGATAATTTTTTCTTCATCTATCATTAAATCACCCAAACGGGTGATGTAAAAATTGCCCTCTTTTTGTAGGGTCATTTCTATGGTTTCTGGGGCAACTTGGGCAATGGGTTTTAACTCCGCTAAATGAGTCCGAGCATCTAATTCTAATTGCAGGAAAGCGTTAGTTAACCGGACAGATTGCAAACGGTTAAATAGACGAGTAAATTCAATTAAAGCCTGTTCGGGTCTTTCGATATAAGATAAACTTCCGCCAGCGATATCGGCAATTTTTTCTAGGATATCTTGATTCCAATGATCGCCAAAACCGAAGGTATTTAAGGTGATACCGTACTCAGCCGCTACTCCGGCTAACTTTAAACAGCGTTGATTATCTCCGTGTTCATTTTCACCATCGGTAAGCAGAAAAATATGAGACACATAACCTTTGCTGCCGGTAGAACTTTCTTGAATACCTAATTTTATCCCTTCATCGATCGCCGTACCTCCTCCCGCTTGTAATTGTTGAATTTTTGAGCGAATTAAGGTCAGATCATCCTGTCGCGATTGGGAGGGAAGAATAACTTTGGCGCGATGATCGAAAGCTATTACCGAGAGACGATCGTTAACCCCGAGGGATTCTATTAAACTGAAGGCCGCTTTTTTGACCGTTTCTAGGGGTTTTCCCTGCATAGAACCGCTATGATCGAGAACTAAACAAAGATTAATCGGTAAATTTGTGTTAATCTGTTCACTGGTGGCGGCGATCGAGAGCATCAGTTGACGTTGACTGCTGCTTTGATTAGCATCGATATGACTGTCACTCAAGGCCGATTTTAGAGTTACCCGCATAAGAGTTTTTTATCGTGGTCGTTGATATTTATATTGTAATGAGTATAGTTAGATTTGTGCTTATTTTCCCGTCCAGCATCGAGTTAAACAAGTTCGAGAACTGGCTGCATCTCATTTTTGTCGATCTACGATGCTCACCCGCGGTTGTTCATCGAAAATTTTGGGTCTGAAACCCCGTCGTTCTACGACGGCTTTACCGTTAAATACTAGCGCATTTACCAAATATATGCTAAAATGTGAGACATGGAAAAAGCCTATTCGTTTCGATTTTACCCAACACCCGAACAA
>NZ_JADBTZ010000300.1:0-4586 GCF_020245885.1 Microcystis sp. M165S2
ACTTTAAACTCTAAGACAAACATTTTACGCAGGGGGTACTTAGATAAAATCAGTATAGCACAATAAAAGTTAAGTTAACAAGCTATAGTTTAAAAAGCCGTCCTAAAAGGACGGGGCTTTAACCCAAAATTTCGGTAATCAGTGATCAGTAATCAGTAATCAGTAATCAGCAATCAGTGATCAATAAACAGTGATCAGTGAACTGAAAACTCAACTCTGAATAACTGGTAACTGATCACCGATCACTGAAATTACTCGTCTTCAGCGAAAATAAAGCGAGTTAGTTCACTAGGATCGGGTTCAGGGCTAGATTCGGCAAATTTAACCGCTGCCTCGATTTCAGCTAGAATTTTCTCCTCGATTTCTTTTAATTCCTCTCTCGTGGCCAGATCTCGCTCGTAGAGGTAGGCGGCAAAGCGAGTGATCGGATCTCTTTCGCCCCAGAATTGTTTCTCGTCAGCACTGCGTAACTCGTCGGGATCTGCCAGAGAGTGACCCCGGAAACGATAGGTTAAGGCCTCAATTAAAGTCGGTCCTTCACCAGCGCGGGCGCGGGCCACAGCTTCTCTGGCGGCGGCATGAACGGCGACCACATCCATACCGTCCACTTCCACGCCGACCATACTAAAAACACTGGCTTTTTTATAGATTTCCGGTTGAGAAGTGGCTCGATCATGGGCCATACCGATCGCCCACTTATTATTTTCCACCACATAGATAATCGGCAACTTCCAGAGGGCGGCCATATTCAGACACTCAAAAAACTGGCCATTATTACTCGCCCCATCCCCGAAGAAACAGACCGTTACCTGATCGGCACTGGCATCACCCATGGCTTCGCGACGGTACTTACTTTGAAAAGCCGCCCCGGTTGCGACGGGAATCCCCTCGGCCACAAAAGCGTAACCCCCTAAAAGCTTATGTTCGGCGGAAAACATGTGCATGGAGCCACCCCGTCCTTTACTGCAGCCAGTAGCTTTGCCGAATAACTCCGCCATTACCTCTTGAGCGGGAACTCCAGCACTGAGGGCGTGGACGTGATCGCGATAGGTGCTAGAAACGTAATCTTCTCCCTGACGCAAGGCTTTAATAATACCGCTAGATATCGCTTCTTGACCGTTGTAGAGGTGGACAAAACCGAACATTTTGCCCCGATAATACATTTCGGCACATTTATCTTCAAACATCCGCCCCAAAACCATATCCTCGTATAGGCGAAGACCTTCAGCTTTGGTAATAATGATGGAAGCAGGATTAAAGGTTGGTAAAGTACGTTCGGAAATCATAGGGTCTGTAGTATCATTTAGACAACAAAAAGGCAAGGGGAGAGGAAGCGGTAGATTTTTCGAGAATTCTGGCAGTGAATTTTTTGGTCTTAAACCAAGGAGTTCTTGGTATTTTCTCTCTCAAATCTAATCTTAGTCAGTCAGAGATTGGCTAGGATAAGATGGTATCTTGTTATTTTACTCGCTCCGCTCTCACTTACATCACTTAATTCACTAAGGACTCTCCAGAGTTGAGGTACAGCTAACCGTGCGAATTCCTCTCGACTACTACAGGATATTGGGAATCCCCTTTCAGGTGAGTGCCGAGCAGATTGATTTGGCCCACGCCGACCGGGGACGGCAATTGCCACGTCAAGAATACAGTCAAACAGCGATCATTGCCCGTCAGCACTTGTTAGATGAAGCTTACCAAGTGTTAAGTGCTGCGGATCGCCGTCGTGATTACGATGCCCAATTTTTCGACCCCAATCCCTTGCTTCTCAACCCAGAAAGCAGCGCCGAAAACCTAGATTCTCACGGTGGGGAAGTGACCGCCGCTTCCCCGGAATATCTCACTCCCCAGATTACCATTGCCCCCGCCGATCTGGTGGGAGCTTTGCTCATACTGCAAGAGTTGGGAGAATACGAGTTAGTGATTCGTTTGGCCGAAACTTATCTAGATTTAGAGCCAACTACTCGCCCAGACATGATCTTAACCTTGGCTTTGGCCTACGGGGAATTAAGTCGGGAATATTGGCAGGATAAAAATTATGAACAGGCGGCCAGCACCGCGGCCAAAGCCCTGACTTGCTTGGAACAAGAACAAATGTTCCCGCAAGTGGCCAGCGAGATTCGCCATGATTGCGATCGCCTGCGTCCCTACCGGATTCTGGAATTGTTATCCCAAGAAAAAAAACCTAGTCTTGCCCGTCAGCGCGGCTTAAATCTCTTGGAGGAGATGTTGGCCGCTCGCGGCGGCATCGATGGCCAGGGCGACGATCGCTCTGGGTTGGGGGTGGATAATTTTTTACGCTTTATTCAACAGTTACGGGTTTATTTAACTCAGGCCGAACAGGAGAAAATCTGGGCAAAAGAGGCACAACGCCCCTCGGCGGTGGGTAATTATCTGCTAGTCTATGCCTTGATCGCCCGCGGTTTCGCCCAAAAACAACCCGCCGCTATTGTCGCAGCCAGCGAGCGCCTGCAGCAATTACAAAAACATCAGGATGTCTCCCTAGAGCGATCGATCTGCGCCCTACTGCTCGGTCAGACGGAACGAGCAAGCACAATTTTAGAAAAAAGTCAAGAGCAAGAAATATTAAATTATATTAAGGAACAATCTGGGCAATCTGCCGATCTTTTACCCGGGCTATGTCGTTACGGTGAGCGTTGGTTACAAACAGAAGTTTTCTGCCATTTTAGTGATTTAGTCGAGCGGAAAGCCTCACTCAAAGAGTATTTTGCTGAGGAAGATGTACAAAATTATTTAGAAAAATTGTCAGGGTTTCCTGACGAAAAAGTTCCCGTCGAGGTTCGAGAAAAGGCCAGCGAACCCTTAGAATCGGAAGTAAATGTTCTGAAAACCCACACCCCCCCCACCCATTTAAACCCAGTGCTAGGAGTGACACCGATGAGGGAATCCGCTTATTCTTCTTCCCAGTCTCGTCCCCAAAACCCGTCTTTAGCTAGAGTTAACGGTGAGCGGACAAGCACTGCTGTACCCACCCTGAGAGCCACCGCTCAGGGGGAAACTCTCACCCCCTATACTCAGGGCAGTGTAGTGGTGACAGCAGCCTATCGTCAACCGGCACTTAATCCCCCTCGTCGTCGTCCCAGTCGCTCCCGTCCCCCAGCAGCGGGCAACTCCGGGCCGGCAGCCTTAGAAACGGCAAAAACTGCCGTAGTCGCACCGAAACGGAGACGACCGGCCCGCAGAAAACTGCGACTCGATCGAGTGGCGATATTAGGGGTAGGATTAGTGGGAACGCTCGCAGTTTTAGCCCTGGGGGTAAAGGCAATTGTCGATAGTCAATCTCCTTTGGCAGCCTTGCAAGGGGAACAGTTACCGATTTCTTTAAATACTCCCATACTAGAAATTCCTTCGGCTAATGCGGAAGTGATGGCAGGGATTCCCTTAGACAAGGAAACAGCCAAGGAGACGATTCAAGCTTGGTTAGGGGCAAAATCGGCGGCTTTTGGCAGTGAACACCAAAAAGAGCAATTGAAGGAGATTTTAACGGGTTCAGCCTTGCAAATTTGGCAAAAACGAGCGGCGGCTTTACAGGGAAATAACTATTGGCGCTACGATCATCAAGTGGATGTGCGCTCAGTTACTAATAATACGAAAAATCCTAATTTAGCGACGGTGGAAGCGATAGTAAACGAAAAGGCCATGTATTTCCATAATGGCAAGGAAATTGTCAATCGTTCCTATAATGAGTCCTTGAACCTGCGCTATGATTTGGTACGGCAAGGAGATAAATGGTTGATCGAAAAAACCCAAGTCTTACCGCTCAACTAAACTTACTCAAACTTACTTAAAAGTCTGAAAGCTTAGTCATTCGTAGTGGGTCAAGCACGGAGCGGATTAAACGGCAAACCCTTTATTCCCTGGTCAATGACATCAGGAATTACTTTTCTAAAAAGTCCCCTAGCTAACCTTTTTCCCTTAAATAATGGTTTTTCTTCACCATATTTAGGTAACTCATCCCTATCTAAAGCACTGGATTGTGAGGTATAGGATTCTTCAGTTATTATGACTTTTATTCCTTTTAATTGAGCTTTATAGGTTAACATTTCTATTAATCTATAATGGGAAATATTGACAAATTGTTGATTATTCCTTTTACCAAAAGAGGTGCTACACCTGTTTGATTTGTAGTTACAGCCATTAAGTTATTAACTCCTAAATCTACCCCAGCTATCTGTTGTTTATCTGTGGTTTCCGACCGTCTTTCATAGGCTATTTCAATGACATAACAGCTACTTTTGGGAACAATTCTCACTGCAATTATTTCTCTCTTGGATGTGGGAATTTTTAAGTCGCTCCTAGACAAGTGACAAATTCCTTCTTTTAACGGTTTTTTAGAAATTGATTCCTGAGAATATATTAGCAGGTTTCTTCCTTTAGTTTTGTCCTTATAGCTAATAATTTTGGGTTTTCCTAAAAATTTTTCAGGGTGTTTTTTCCAAGCTTTAAAAGCGGCAAAATAACTAATCCAAGCTTGCTCTAATCTTCTGATTATCTGCTTGCTGACTTTCGTGGGTAAAGCTAAATAATCTGAGGTTTTAGATACCAGATGATAGAGTTGATTAAAACTC
>NZ_JADBTZ010000301.1:0-3492 GCF_020245885.1 Microcystis sp. M165S2
CTGCGAAGGTTACATGATATCAGCCAGACTTGGAAACTATCTCATCAAATTAGTCCCCCCATAGAACCCCCTTGAGCCATCTTGCACACTTTTCTCTTTTTGTCAAATTTTATGTTAAGAAAGATGTGACTAATGGATAGCCTCAAAGGACGGGGTTTTAACCCAAATTTTCGATAAACCGCCCGCAAATTTAAATTGCTTGTTGAGATTAGGCAAGAGGCAAGCGGCAAGAGGCAACAGTAAGCGGTTAAAATGTGTCTTAGCTTAGGTCTAAACCTTGCTCTTCTTGGGTTGCAGCCTAAAGAAATCCTTTTCCCGAAAAACCGACTTAATCACTAGATTAAGTTCTGCAAATCTTGCCCTCATTTTCCCTGGCTAACGCACGGGTACTTGTTGATTTTGCAGATAATTTTTGACCTCAGCGATGGTTAATTGACCATAATGGAGCAAAGAAGCCAATAAAGCCGCTTCTGCCCGCCCTTCCGTCAATGCTTCGTAGATATGCTGACAATTGCCCGCTCCTCCAGAGGCAATCACAGGAATCTCCACCCTTTCAGCGATCGCTTTTGTCAAGGCCAGATCGTAACCCGCTTGCGTGCCGTCGGCATCCATACTGGTAACTAACAACTCACCCGCCCCGCGTTTTTCCACTTCTTGCGCCCATAATAAAGCATCAATACCCGTATTTTCGCGTCCACCCCGAACATAAACCTCCCAACCGGGGTTATGCCCATCCTTGCGTCGTCTAGCATCAATCGCCACCACAATACACTGTTTCCCAAAGCGATCGCTGGCTCGATCGAGCAATTCCGGCTCGCGCACGGCAGCCGAGTTAATGCTGACTTTATCGGCCCCGGCTCTTAACAAATTTTTAATATTTTCTAAGGATTGGATACCGCCACCCACTGTCAGAGGAATAAAAACCTGTTCCGCCGTACGATAGACTACATCAATAATCGTGTCGCGATCTTCATGGGTAGCAGTAATATCAAGAAAAACCAACTCATCGGCCCCTGCCTGATTATACAAGCGAGCTAACTCCACGGGGTCGCCAGCATCCTGAAGATTGACAAAATTAACCCCTTTAACCACCCGACCTTTATTGACATCCAAACAAGGCAAAATCCGCTTCGCTAACATATCCTAGACTCTTGATTGTAACAATGGCCATCAAACGATCGCACAATTCCCCTCCGGCTGCCGAGGAAAATCTGCTCACTCCCAATCCCACTATAGAAGAAACGGAAAAAGCAGCAGCGCAGATTCGTCCCCAATCCCTAGAGGATTATATCGGTCAACAGGACTTAAAGGCTAATCTAAAAGTCACCATCGCCGCAGCCAAAGCTAGACAAGAAGCGATCGATCATTTGCTCTTCTACGGACCGCCAGGATTAGGAAAAACCACCATGGCTTTAATTTTAGCGGCCCAGATGGGAGTAAATTGCCGCATTACCGCCGCCCCCGCTTTAGAGCGTCCCCGGGACATTACCGGCATCCTGATCAATCTTCAACCCCGGGATATTCTTTTTATCGACGAAATTCATCGACTGAATCGGGTGACGGAGGAGTTATTATACCCAGCGATGGAGGATTATCGCCTGGATGTGACGATTGGCAAGGGTCAAGCGGCGAAAATTCGCAGTATTTCTTTACCTCCCTTTACTTTAATCGGTGCTACTACCAAAGTTGGCTCTTTAACTTCCCCTTTACGCGATCGGTTTGGCCTGATTCAACGTCTGCGTTTCTATACAATCGAGGAATTGACGGCAATTATTCTCAGAAGTGCCACTATTTTTAATATTCCCATTACTGAAGCGGGTGCGATCGAAATTGCCCGTCGCAGTCGGGGAACTCCACGCATTGCCAATCGTTTATTAAAACGAGTACGCGACTATGTACAGGTGAAGGGAGAAACGGTGATTACTCCCCAGTTAGCTGATCAGGGATTAAATGAATTAAATGTGGATTCTATGGGTTTAGATTGGACCGATCGATTAGTATTAAAGACGATGATCGAACAGTTTCAAGGTAGGCCCGTGGGATTGGAAGCGGTAGCGGCAGCCACGGGAGAAGATGCCAAGACGATCGAGGAGGTGTATGAGCCTTATTTATTACAAATAGGTTATCTTAATCGTACTGCCCGGGGTCGCGTAGTCACGGCAGCCGCCTACGAACATTTAGGCCTACTGGCGAAATCGCCGAAAAATAAGGATCGGAGTTTACCTTTGTTTGAGTTGTAGTTTTCTAGATAGGGCTGGCTGAATAAATCTGAAAACCTTGTTGGATTAAGACTTTTTCCGGGGGAAAATTCACACCCCACACCCCACACCCTAAAACCCTAATTACCTGGGTTTTAGCTTATTGGTGTCTTTAAATACCGGCTTGACTGCGTGAAATCACACAAGTCTTTATATAAAGGTCGTATCATAGTGATAGTAGCAAATTACATTGTTGTGATTGCTTGCCGCTTCTCATCTAGACTGTATTGGGATTGGTCAAAGCTAATTGCAATAGTGATCTTTTATAGTCAATATTTTTTAAGTCTGTTAGCGCCCTATGTCTGTCGTAAATCAAGAAAATCTTAAACTCGAAACTCTCACCCTGTTTCAAAAATACCAAAAAACAGGAGATAATAAGTTACGGGATCAAATTATGGAGTTAAACCTAGGATTAGTCAGAAGGGAAGCTCATCATTGGGTCAATCAATGCCATGAAAATTACGAAGATTTAGTGCAAGTTGGCTGTATGGGACTAATTCGGGCGATCGAGCGTTTTGACAGCAGCAAAGGTCATGCTTTTAGTTCCTTCGCTATTCCCTATATTCGCGGCGAAATTCAACACCATCTGCGCGATAAAGGTTATACAGTTCGTATTCCTCGTCGTTGGTTAGATTTAGGCAGACAAGCGGCCAATGTGCGTCGGCATTTCCAAACTGTCCACAATCGTCAACCCAATGATACGGAAATCTCCCTCGCTTTAAATATTTCGATCGAAGAATGGCAAGAGGTAAAACTGGCTTTCCAAAACCGTGAACCCCTCAGTCTCGATGTGACGGTTAATAACGATGAAGATAATAATACTTGTTTAAAAGACCTCGTTCCCGATCCCCGTTATCGCAGCTTTCAACTTTGTCAAGAGGATCGCATTCGTGTACAACAAGCTCTCGCTCAATTAGAAGAGAAAACCCGTCATATTCTCGAATTTGTCTTCCTTAAAGATCTTACTCAACGGGAAACCGCCGAACAATTAGGTATTAGTGTCGTTACCGTCTCCCGTCGGGTGAAAAAGGGTTTAGAAATGCTCAAGGAAACTATGATCCAAGAGGCATTTTAGCCCAATTATCGGTTCTCATAAGTAGGGTTTGCTGAATAAATCTAAAAACCTTATCCAACAAGGTTTTTAGACTTTTTTTCCCTCAAAAAGTGCCGACCCTTGGAGTGATTGGGGGGAAAATTCAGGGACTTTTTCCCTGAAAATTAGGTAATTGACCAC
>NZ_JADBTZ010000302.1:0-6891 GCF_020245885.1 Microcystis sp. M165S2
AGTCTGTAGAGCGACCATAAGACCAGAACAGAGTAAATCTGTTAAGGCAGGTGCGAAACCCCGCAAGGGAAAGAAGCAGAAACCTAAATCGTGAGGTTTGGGAATCACCGTCCGTTTACGGCGGTGAGGATGTCAATAACCCCATCTCCGGTCATAGCGACAAATTTACCCTTTTTTTGCAAAGCGCGGACAATAGTTAATTTATGTTCGGGGGAGACACGGGCATAGATGTTAGTTTTGTCAATGATGGTTTCTAGCTGAATTGGTGATAATTTATCTAATTCTTGTCCTGAGATGACTAAAGCTCCCGCTTGGGCAATACCAAGACTTTTAGCCACTGCTAGATCGGTTAATTGATGATCGCCGGTGATCATAATCGGACGGATTCCCGCTTCTCGACACCTAGCCACGGCGATTTGTACCTCCGGTCGTGGTGCGTCGATCATACCGACCATTCCTAGCCAAATTAGCTCATCTTCGCTGATTTCAGTTGATTCTGGTGGATAAATCAGGTTTTTATAGGCTAATCCTAAGACTCGCAAACCCCTGTTAGCCATAGCATTGTTAGCGACTAAGACTTGTTCTTTTTCCCTATCCCCAAAAGGAAGACTTTCTAATCCCGATTGATAGGAGAGACATTGTTCAAGGATTAATTCCGGGGAACCTTTGGTAAATAGTACGGGATTGACTCCTTGACAAATGACCGACATTCGCTTTCTTTGAGAAGAAAAGGGTATTTCAGCGATTCTAGGGAACTCTTGCTTGGTTAGGGATAAATTTAAGCCCGCTTTCGCCCCTAAAACTAATAAGGCTCCTTCCGTGGGATCGCCTAAAATGCTATCGTGACCGTTATCGAGGTCTAAACTGGCATCGTTGCAGAGGACACTGGCAATTAAAAGATGATGTAATTCTAGATCGGTTTTGGGATCGATCGCCTGTTGCTCGGAGTCTAAAAATTGTCCTTTTGGGCTATATCCTTCCCCAGTCACCGAAAAATTGCGATTAATTGTCTCTATCTCCCGCACGGTCATTTTATTTTCCGTTAGCGTCCCAGTTTTGTCGGAACAGATCACATTAACGGAACCAAGGGTTTCTACTGCCGGCAGTTTGCGAATCAAGGCCTGACGTTTGACCATGCGTTGGGTACCTAGGGCGAGAGTTAGGGTGATAACTGCGGGTAATCCTTCGGGAACGACAGCTACTGCCATACTAAGGGAAACTTCCACTAATTCCTCTAGGGCCGACCAACCGGCATTGATCAGGCCGATGGTAATAGTCAGGGCAACTAGAATCAGAGAACCAGCGACAAGGACATTACCCAAGTGAGTCATTCTTTTTTGGAGAGGAGTGGGTTCATTGCCGACTGTTGCTAACATTTGAGCGATTTTGCCTAATTCCGTCGTCATTCCCGTATTGGTAACGATGACCTTGGCCCGGCCTTGCAGTACTTCTGTTCCGGTAAAGACAAAATTTAAGCGATCGCCAAGGGGAGTATCCCGGTCTAAGGGGTCAATGGAGGCGGATTTATTAACACTATTTGCCTCTCCTGTCAAGGCCGATTCGCGAATTTGCAGGTTAAAAGCTTCGATAATTTGGCCGTCGGCGCTGATTTGGGTTCCCGCTTCAATCAGCATGATGTCCCCGGGGACGAGATTAACCGCATCTATTTCCGTGCGTTGGCCCTCGCGGATAACATTAACTTGGGGAGAGGAAAGTTTTTTTAAAGCGGCCAGAGCTTTTTCGGCGCGACTTTCTTGCAGATAGCCGAGGATGCCATTGAGGATGACAATTGTTAAGATAGCGATCGTATCTTTGAAGGGAACGCCAATTTTAGCCAGATGACCGCGCTGTAATGCCAGTAAATCTAGTCCCCCGGAAATTATGGCCACGGCAATTAAGAGGAGGAGCATAATATTGGTAAACTGATCCAGGAGAATTTGCCAATTACTGCGCCCTGGACGTTCTTGTAGTTCATTTTTGCCATAATATTTAGTTCTTTCGGCGATTTGCTCTCTATTGAGGCCATTAACAGCCGAACTACCGAGGATAGATAGGGTGGTTTCCACCGGATAGGTATGCCAAGGTTGTTGCAAGTTAACGCTGGAATGGGCAGAATAGTCGGCATTGGCGGCCATGGCAAGTCAAGATAGTTGATCTAGATAGATCTTAGCCCTTTCTTTCCCCGGTCACAGGAAAAAACAAATGTTTAAACTGGCTCTTCCTGCTCATAGACAGTCTTAACGAGTAATGTAGATAAGTAGCTGGTTATAATTAAATTGAAGATAGATCCCCCCTTGATAAGGGGGGTGTCTGAAAGTTTTTAACATCTACCTATTTAGTCAACAGCTTAGTAGGGCAAAGTAAACCAAAATTGTGAACCTTTTTCGTCATTATTCATAATGCCAATTTCACCTCCGTGAGCATGGATAATTTGACGACATAGATATAAACCTAGTCCTAAACTAATCTGATTATTATTATTGCCTCGTTGATAGCGATCAAATAATTTTTTTCTCTGGGTTTCGCTAATTCCCACGCCATTATCGGCAATACTACACCGGAGATAATTGCCCTCTAGTCTAGCGGATAAAGTGATAATTATCCCCTGGGGATTGTGTTTAAGGGCATTGGCTAATAAATTCTCAAAAACTCGCCAGAGATGGTGAGCATCGGCATTAACTAAAGGTAAATCGGGTGAAAAATTATTAATTAAAATTGCTTTATTTTCCTTTAATCTTAACTCCCATTCCTGACTAATTTGTTGACCGATTTCGTAGAGAGATAAAGGCTTTAGTTCTAGGGAAACTCCCCAAAGATCATTTTGTCGGGTTTCGACGAGAGAATCAATTAAAGTTAATTGTCGATCGCAACTGTTGGCCATCTGTTGTAAAGTCTTCCGGGATACTTCTTTAGTTTCTCCCTGAGAATTTTTAATTAAATTATTTAAGAGCATTGACATCCCGATCACAGGATTGCGGAGATCGTGAGAGACAGCATGAAGATAAATTTCTAAAGTTTCCTCAGTTTTTTGACGTTCTTTAATTTCGTTTTGGAGTTGTTTTTTTTGACGAGAAATAGTTAATTGATTTTCGATGCGTGCCATCACTTCTTCCCCTTGAAAAGGTTTAGAAATATAATCGACACCTCCCACTTGAAAAGCTTTGACTTTATCTAAGACATCATCAAGAGCGCTAATAAAAATCACGGGAATTTCTCTGGTTTTTTCATCAGCTTTTAACTGTTCACAAACTTGATAACCATTGAGATCGGGCATATTAATATCGAGGAGGATCAGATCGGGAATTAGCGATCGCACTGTATTCAGTGCCATCTGTCCATTAATCGCTTTCCGTACCTGATATCCCTTCTCGGTGAGCATAATCGACAATAGCCGCACATTATTGGGCAAATCATCGACAATTAAGACACTAGGGCGCGATGTGAGTTGAGTCATGCCGGTTATCTTATAACTCAAACTGTTTAAATAAAGTGTATAAAAAACAGGGGCTTGCCGAAAAAGTTTTTCCTGGGGGCAGCGTGTCGGGTGGGACAAGCGAGAAAGTCTCGTTACTCTACAGCGATCGCCTAGGGATTGTTGCCCATAAAAAAAGCACGGAACCCCACAGCAATCAAGGAACCACTCAAGAGAGTTATTAATGTCCAAATTTGGTTACTTTGGGTTCCTTCCACCTTGATCAGTCGATTATCCATACTATCGACTTTCTCTGTTAAAGTTGCTAGTCCTATCTTGACATCGGTGACATTTTTCTGTAGGTTGTCTAGCTTTTGGTCAAAACTTTTTTCGAGATTGTCTAGCTTTTGGTCAACATCTGTCTGGAAGGTGTCTAGCTTTCGATCAACACTTTTAATACTATCTTTAATTTCCTTGAGGACAGATTCGAGGGAATAGGCAAGGGTTTCTGCTGTCATTGCGGTTAACTCCTATCAGTCGAGAGATAATTTAATTATCGATAAAAATCCTCTTAATTCTCCACTTCACTTTTTTCGGGAAATCTCGCCTCATCTTCCAATTTATCCCTGATTTCCGGCAGTTTTAGCAATATTCCGGCGAATAACCAATAGTAAACAGAAACGGGCTCGACGGAGAGAGGATAATAGTAGGGGTTATAGCTAATAAAAAGTAGGAAAATCCAGATACAGAGACCCCAATGCTTTAAAGCAGCATTTTTTACCTTTAAATAGGCTTTAAAGGTGAGAATACAGAGAATTGTCACCAGTGCCATAAAAGCGATAAAACCGACGATACCGATTTCGTAGAGGAGTTTAGCGTAGTAGGTTTCAATTAGTCTTATCCCTTCTTCTCCCGCTACATGAAGAGCGCCACTGGTGGCTTTGCCTAAACCAAAACCAAAAAGCTGTGCATAATTGAACATCCACTGCATTTGATTGCCTACAAAGTCAATTGGAGACGAATATAGCCAGCGATCGAGAAAATTTAGTCCTCTTTCCTGAATAAAGGGATTTAACGTCACCGCGAGCAGGGAAATCAGCCCCAAGATTCCCAATTTTAATGGTAACTTTTGTTTATGTTTGCTAGTAGCAATAAAAAGAACCAAGTAAAACAAAGGTACTAGCAAGAAAGGTATTCTTTGTCCAGAAACCAGAGTCGCAAGGAAGACTAAAACCATTGCTACCCAACCAGCGACGCGCCATCTTTTTTGCGGATCACTAAAACTGGCTGCGTAACTGATGACGCTACTAGATACTAAAAACCAACTCCATTGCCAAGGATCAGAAAATGTGCCGGGGAGACGAATTAAGCCTCGATCGGGATTATACAACACTGAACCCCCGACAAAACATTGAGCTTTCAAGCTGGCTTTTTCGGTAATATCCGGATAAAATTGGCTGTCGGATTTCGGGACAAGAACTTCCAGTTGATTGAGGAATTCATTATCAGGACAGATACCTTGGACGAGTAAGAAGTATTGAATTAGAGCTAAAACGCAACAGACTAAGATCATCACGATTAAAAGCCGATTAACCACGAATAAATCCCGTTTTTGCTCGATTAGATAGTAGCCACAGAGAACTAGGGGAATATAACTTAGGAGGATTTTTAATCCCACAATTCCCACGGCAATTGCCCCTTGGGGCAGATTGACAAAAAGAAAAGTTATCAAGCTGCTGGCAAGTAAAATCAAAGCTGTGATGAGAAAAGGCTTGATTTGGGGGCGTAATTGCTTAAAAGTTTTGGTTTTAATTAAAATTGCCGCTAAAGCGGGGAAATAAAAGGCATCCTTGGCGATTTTGTAGAGAGCATAGGATGGCTCTATGCCAATAAAGTTGCCCACTACCTGAAAAACTTTCACCACAGACAAAGCGAAGGTATTACTCAAGGGAAGATAGATGATTAGGGCCAATAATCCCAGACGGGGATGGACAAAAGAACCGACCATGGCGGGAACTGCCAAAATTCCTAATAAGGCTGCTTTTTTGTCAAATACAATCCCTAAAACTAGACTAATTAGTATAGTAGCGATCGCTAATATAATTAGTAACAGAGAGTTCCTCTCTTTCATTTCGTGCAGATTGAACAGGTTTAGCAGAAAGTGTACCGGGTTTTTGCCGAGATTCTCATTCTCAATGGCGGAGGTGGGGAGCTTTTCAGTGATCAGTAAACAGTGAACAGTAAACAGTAATCAGTGAGGTCTTCGGTTTGTGTTAGGCAATAGACGGGGTTATAAGAGATGAAACCCTTATATAGAAAGACATTTGGCGATTTTTGTCAATTGTTTTCCATCTAGAACGAACTAATCAATTAAGTCTCTTGCCAGATAAGGATGTAGTCTATTTATGCCACCCGATCGAACCATACCAAGTAACGAAGAACCATCAGTGAACTGAAAACTCACATCTGATACTGATCAAAGTTTCCTTTTGCTTCTTAGCTCTTGCTATACTTATGTAAAATTTTATTTATCTCGATCTTGACTCCGTGGCCGAAAATCCTTCTTTTCAAGACCTTTATCAAGCTGGCATCAGTGCCTTTGAGCGTGGACAATATCGTCTTAGTATCCAGCAATTAAATGCGGCTTTAGCCTTAATTTCCTTAGGATCCCGAGCAGGGGGTGAGATCCAAATTTGGTTAATTTCTGCCCATCAAGGGTTAGGAGAGGGGGAGAAAGCTAGTGAAATCTGTAAGCAACTTATTACCCATCCTATCTATCAAATTCGCGAACAGGCCAAGCGTCTGCTTTATATTATCGAAGCTCCCCGTCTCAAACGTCCAGATGAGTGGATGACGAAGATTCCCGATTTAGATCAACTTCCCGATAGTACACCACAATTTAAAAAGGGGACAAATAAACGGAAAAAAGAAGAATCCCCCCCACCCATGCAGTTAGAGCAGCATAAAAATACTGTTTTTAGCGGACTGGCGATCGCTATTGTTCTATTGATGCTCTGGTTTTTTGCTAAAAATAGCTAAATTAGTTGACAATAAGCTTCTAATATGCTAATGCAGTTGGCTATGGCTCCTAAATGGGCGATTTCATAACCGTGGGTGTTTTGGGTGGGAAAACCTAAGCAAGCGGCCTTAGCTATAACTGGCAATGTAGTCTTTTAGTCGAAAGGGTTGTTTTCGGTGTTTTCCCACCACGACTCGACTACCGGCGCGCACCCCGCAAGCGTCTAATTCTTCTGGAGTCAATTTCGTCTCTATCCATGCGGATTCCCAGGTGACGGGAGTGTTTTCCTGCTGCACTTTTTGCGGGGATTGATGGGAAATTTGACATCCTCGCCGCACTTTTAGGGCGGCGATTCCTAAACCTCACGATTTAAGTTTCTGCTTCAACCACCGTTGCATACCACGGTTAAAAAACCATGTACTGTCTTACACAAAGTCCACAGACTTTCGCGACCTTTCAG
>NZ_JADBTZ010000303.1:0-3689 GCF_020245885.1 Microcystis sp. M165S2
CTTGTTCTGGTGTGGGGTAAAATCGGTAAGAATAGGCTTTTTCCATGGGGAGCATTTTAGCATATATTTCGTAAATGTGTTAATATTTAACAGTAAAGCCGTCGTAGAACGACGGGGTTTCAGACCCAAAATTTTCGATGATGCTCCGGCCCTGAAACAAGCAGATATCGGTATTGCTATGGGAATCTCCGGCACCGATGTCACCAAAGAGGCTAGTGATATGATTCTCCTTGATGATAATTTTGCCACTATCGTCGCTGCTACGGAAGAAGGGCGAGTGGTTTATCACAATATTCGCAGTTTTATTAAATATATTCTCGGCAGTAATATCGGGGAGGTGATTACTATCGCTGCTTCGCCTCTTTTGGGTTTAGCTACTCCCCTAACTCCCCTACAAATTCTCTGGATGAATTTAGTTACTGATGGTGTACCCGCTTTAGCTTTAGCTGTGGAACCCGCTTCTCCTGATATTATGCGTCGCCCTCCTTTTAGTCCCCAAGAAAGTATTTTTGCTCGCGGTTTAGGCAGTTATATCGTTAGAATTGGGATTATTTTTTCGATTATTAATATCACTCAAATGTTGATCGCTGTGCGCTTGGATCCGCTTTTTGGTAATACTGGTTCATGGAAAACTATGGTTTTTACTACTCTCTGTTTAGCTCAAATGGGTCATGCCATTTCTGTGCGATCGAGCGATCATCTTACCATAGAAATGAATCCTTTGACTAATCCCTATCTCTGGGTAGCAGTAACCCTGACGACAATTTTTCAACTGATGTTAATCTATGTTCCTCCCCTGCGGGATTTTTTTGGTACTCAATTTTTAACTAAAGAAGAATTATTAATCTGTTTGGGATTTAGTACCTTGTTATTCGTTTGGGTGGAGTTAGAAAAATTATTTACCCGTTGGTATCATCGGCGATAATCAGGGAGCTTTTTTCAGTGTTCAGTAAACAGTAAACAGTAAACAGTGAATTGAAAACTCAAATCTGATAACTGATAAACCCCATCCACAGGGAAAACCCTTGTTTGGCTTTTTCAGCTACGAGCCTTGCATAGCAATACTTTTAAGACTTAGTGCCTTGGCCGTGAAATTCCAGTTCTCTAGCTGATTGCAGTTTGGCTTACTATTAAAAACTGATTTGATCTAAAATTGAGTCAGCAATATCTAATTTGGAGTCTCAGGCAATGGAACCGATTTCTCTAATTCTCGCTGCGTTGGCTGCTGGTGCGGCTGCTGCTGCTAAGGATACGGCAGGAACAGCCGTTAAGGATGCTTATGAGAGTTTAAAAGCGTTGATTAAGAAGAAGTTTGCAGAAAAAGGGAAAACAGATTCATCAACAATTTTAGATAAATACGAACAGAAACCTGAAAAAACGAAAGCTCTTTTGGAAGATGAGTTAGAAGAAGCGGGACTTAAAGAACTGAAGGAGGATGACGAAATTATTAAAGCAGCCCAAGAAGTAATGAAAAAAGAAGATCCAGAAGGGGCAAAAGAAGGTAAATATAATATAAATATTTCTGGTGGGGTTCAAAATGTTGTTGGTTCAAATCGAGGGACTGCAAGCCAAACAGTTACTTACAATCCTAAAAGTTCGTAGTTGCGCTTTAGCACCCAAACCTGATGAATGAGAATCAAGCCGGTAAAAATCTTAATATTGAAGGTGGGGTTCAAGCTGTCGCTGGTGAAAATCTAGGGACAGTCAATCAGTATATTAGCATCCAGAAATCTGAGATTGAAATTACCAATCAACCCTTAATTACGGGTTCACCTTATTTGGGTTTAAGGAAGTTTGAAGTAGATGATAAGGATAGGTTTTTTGGGCGAGATAATTGGATTATTGAGTTAACCGATTATTTAAAGCCAAAGAATGTTTTATTGCTTTTAGGTGCGTCAGGAAGTGGTAAATCTTCTCTCGTGCAAGCGGGTTTAATTCCTAAGTTAAAGGATGATTTTGGCGCGAATAGATTGGTTAATTTAACTTTTGTTCCTGATGTTAATCCCTTTGAGTCTTTTTATGGTTGTCTTTTGGCAAATAGATATAAACAATCCCAAGCAAAATTAGCCCAAGCTGTTAAGGAAGATACTTTAATTAAGGTGGTTGAAGGATTAAAAAATAATTCTGATTTATGGTTTATTTTTATTGACCAATTTGAGGAATTATTCACTCGTACACCGAAGACAGAAAGGGATATTTTTATTAAAAGTTTGGTTAAATTGATTGAAAAGAATAATAGTTTGGTTAAAATTGTGATGACGATGAGGGCGGATTTTTTAGATAAATTAAGTCCTTATCCCAGTTTAGGAAAAATCCATGATCAGTATAGCAAGATGTTAACGGATATGGATGAAAATGAGTTAAGATTAGCGATTGCTGAACCGGCGGCGAGAAATGGGGTAATCTTTGAAAAGGGATTAATTAATCAAATTATTGCGGATTTTTATGAACAGGCTGGCTCTTTACCTCTGTTACAATATACATTAGATTTATTGTGGCAAAAAGATCATATTCAAGAGCGGGTTTTAAATATTAAGACTTATCAAGAGATTGGTGGGGTAACGGGTGCGCTAGAAAAACAAGCGGATAAAATTTATGGTAAATTTAATGAACAGCAACGGAAAGCAGCAGAGGAAATTTTTCTAGAGTTAATTAGTTTAGAAGGGGAAAAAGCGGTTAGCAGAAGGGCGGATAAATCGAGTTTTGAACAGGAGGAAATGCAAAAGGAGGTTCTCTATCAATTGATAGATAATCGTCTTTTGGTGAGTAAGGGAGAAGACGGGACAGCAACGGTTGAGGTAGCACATGAGGCGTTATTACGTTCTTGGAAAGTGTTACAGGATTTAATTCGAGAAAAAGAGGAGATAATTGTTCTGAGAAGTCGTTTATATGCTGATGCTAAACAGTGGGATGATTTACAGAAGCAAGATGCAGTAAAAGCGAGTAGTGAGCTTTGGGGAGGTTCTAAGTTAGCTAAAATTGTTGAGTTTCAAAAGAATAATTCTCTGCCTAATTTAGATACTGTGGCGATAGAGTTTATTAAGGCGAGTGTTAGTCAAGCTGAACGACAAAAAAATGAAAAAATTAGAACAGCGCGAAGGATTGCGGCGGGTTCGTTGGTGGCGGTGGTGGTTAGTACGGGATTGGGTTTCATGGCTTGGAAACAAACACAACAAGCGGAACTTAATCTGGCAAATGCTCGCAGGTTTTCTTCCTTGTCTTTGTTCGATAAAGGAAAAGAGTTAGATGCTTTCGTCGAAGCGATTAAGGTGGGTAAAACCTTGCAAAAGCAGCACAAATATGACAAGGAGGTGACGAATGCCTTACAGGAACTTCTCAACCGCAAAAGTGAACGCAATCGCTTAGAGGGGCATGATAGCGTTGTCACAAGCGTTAATTTTAGTCCCGACGGCAAGACTTTGGTGAGCGGTAGTGGTGACAAGACTATCAAACTCTGGAATGTAGAAACAGGCCAAGAAATCCGCACCCTCAAGGGGCATGATAGCGTTGTCAGTAGCGTTAATTTTAGTCCCGACGGCAAGACTTTGGTGAGTAGTGGTGACAACACTATCAAACTCTGGAATGTAAAGACAGGCCAAGAAATCCGCACCCTCAAGGGGCATGATAGCGTTGTCAGTAGCGTTAATTTTAGTCCCGACGGCAAGACTTTGGTGAGCGGTAGTTGGGAC
>NZ_JADBTZ010000304.1:0-6692 GCF_020245885.1 Microcystis sp. M165S2
TAACGCTTGCTAAATTGAGGATTTCGCCAAAATGTAGGGATTGTTCCCGTTCTACCCCACGATGGGGATAAATGACGACAATTTGCCAGGGGTGAGGTGGTTGATATTGCCTTAAAAACAGGAACAATTCCGCAAAAAGTCAATAGTAGAGGGTGTCGTCCGGTTGGAACTGCACTTCCACTAGGTAGAGGGGTTGCTGACTATCTTCTCTGAGTGGCATAAATAAGCCATCGAGACGGAAAGAGAGTTGTTTCACCTCTTGGGAGGTGAATTGATAGTTTGCTGCCTGTTGCTGGGGTTGTCCGATTAAGTCAAAGAAACTGTCGGGAAAGCGCAGGAAGATTTGGTAAAAGAGACTGTCAGTTTTCACGAGAAATCTCGCTTCTAGGGTTTATTGGCAATTGCCGAATCGTTTGGCTAAACGGTTAATACTCTAGTATTAATAGGCATTGTATAGCTTTATTGTCCTTGCTGTCACCAACAAAAATCTAGGGGACATGGCTCTTTTCCTGTATAATCAAGTCTTAATTTTAGGAATTGTCATTATATTTGAGGAAAATCTATGAGTTGGACAGAAGGATATGTATCGGAAGTTAACTACACTAGCGGCTTTTACGGCGAGTTAAGTCCCCTAAAATTAGGTTTAGCCACTCTGATTAAATCCATTCACCCCCCCGATTCTAGCCAAGAATTCACCTATTGTGAATTGGCCTGTGGTCAGGGTTTTACCACGAATATTCTAGCGGCTACCTATCCCCATGCTCAATTTTATGCCAATGATTTCAACCCTAGCCATATCGCCACAGCCAGAGATTTAGCGGCCAAGGCGGGAATGAAGAATATTCTTTTCTTTGATGATAGTTTTGAGGAATTTTTAGAGCGAGATTTACCTCAATTTGACTTCATCAGTCTGCACGGAATTTATAGCTGGATTAGTGCCAGAAATCGCCAAGCAATAGTTAATTTTATTCGCCGCAATCTCAAGGTGGGGGGATTAGTTTATATCTCCTATAATGCCCTTCCTGGTTGGTCAGCAGCGATGCCGATGCAGGCTTTAATGTTACGTCATGGTCAACACAGTTCCGAACCAATTTTAACAAGGATTGAACAGGCGCTTAATTTTACGGGGGAATTATTAGAAGCTAATGCTAGTTATTTTGCCCAAAATCCAATCTTAAAAAATCGTTACGAGCGCCTGAAGGAACAAAATCGTTATTATTTAGCTCACGAGTATTTCAATCAGGAATGGAATTCTTTTTACTTCGATGAAGTAGCGAAAGAATTAGAGGATGCGAAACTTAAATATGTGGGTTCCGCCCATATTAATGACCATATTGATATGGTCAATCTCTCTCAGGCAGCCCAAGAAAAATTAGCAAAAATTAGCGACCCAATCTATCGGGAAGTGGTGCGAGATTTCTTTGTTAACAATCAATTCCGTCGTGATATTTTTATTCGAGGCTCTTTAGGTTTAACCAACCAAGAACAGCTTAAACAACTACAAGAAACCCGGTTTGCCCTGCTTGTTAATCCCGCAAAGATCAAGTTCGAGCAGCAGTTTCCCGTGGGAGAAGTTAAGTTACAGGAGGCAATTTATCAGCCAATTTGTGAAGTTTTGGCAGAATCTCCCCAAACTTTACTGCAACTGCAAAATCATCCCAAAACCTCAAATATTAACTTAAATGGTCTTTACCAAGCTCTCATGATTTTAACTGGTATTGCCTATATTCATCCTGCTGTCGATGAGCAAACTTGCCAAGAACGGAAACCATCTACTAATGCTTTTAATAATGCAGTGAAAGCGAAAGCGATCTATGATGAGGAATTAAGCTTTTTAGCTTCTCCTTTGATTGGGACTGGAGTAGTAGTCAATCGTTTAGAGCAGTTATTTCTGTTAGCAAAATCTAATAACCAAGACGGGGTAAGTTTTGTCTGGCAAATTTTGGCAAGTCAAGGCAAAAAAGTGGTTAAAGATGGGAAAACTTTGGAAACAGAGGAGGAGAATATTGCTCATCTGAAAACAGTTTACGAGCAGTTTAGTAAAGAACGTTTACTAACATTGCAAAAACTAGGTATTGAGTAAATAAGTAAGTGGTTATAATTAAATTGAAGATAGATTTTGTCTTTGATCCCCCCTTCCCCCCTTAATAAGGGGGGTTCTGACAATTTTTAATACCCACCTACCTACTATCTGGATGTATCTAGAAACTGGATATTTTTTAGCCATGACAGTCATTAACTTGCAATCTTTCGAGAAAAAAGTTTTCTCCCAAAATGGAGAAGATGGAGTAATTGCCGGGGTGCCTTGCTTTCACTAGCGGGGAATATTGACCCCGACAATTCCCACTTTTGCGGGGGTATCGGGGGAAGTCCCCAGAATCTGAGATGCTTCCCCTATCTTGACTAATCTTTTTGTCTTGACAAGACCCAGTTAAAAACGCCAACCTAGCTAGGTTGGACGAGATTATTTAAGCCATAAACCACTTTAGCGGTGATAATCTTATCCTTATCGGTAAGTTCTTCTAACACCTCTTTTCCCTGGACTAAATAGCCAAAAACCGAATAACGACCATCCATGAGATTAAACCCCGGAGGAGTTAATTCATTATCGAATTTAAAGAAAAAGAATTGCGAGGAACCTCCGTTAGGATTAGTATCGGGACGCGCTAGGGCCAATGCACCAAAAGCGTTAAAAGGCAAGGCGAGACTGGGTAAGTAAATCCCTAATTCTTCGAGAGTATTGCCATAAACTGGTTCTTCTTCCCCTTTAATCAAAATTTCTAAGGGAATAGAGCGATATTGCTTAGTTTTCGGGTCAAGAAAACCTTCTTCTGCACCGACGGGATCCCCGGTTTGGACAACGAAATTATCTTCGCTGCGAATGAAGGGTAAACCGTCATAAAAACCCCGTTGGACTAAATCCACAAAGTTACCCCCATTAACTGGAGCGCTGTAACCATCGACAACGATAGTTAAATCTCCTTTGGTTGTCTGCATCTCTACGGTGGCACGTCCTCGCAATTGCGGCAAGTTAGCGTATTCTGGGGGAACGTTAAAGGGAAAACCCACCACCATTAATTCTTCTAAAGCGGTGATATTATTGAGTAATTCCCGTCTGGTTGACCAAACTGCCTCTTTATCCTTCGCTTCTACGGCCGTATCGAGGGCTGCCACTCCCGTTTTTATTTTTTCGATTAATTCCTCCCCTTGACTTTTACTTGCTTCGGGAACACTATCTAAGATAGCGTTGCTTTTGGTCGAAAGGGCATAATTGGCATCCTTGACATCTTTTTTAATCGGACTCCAACGCTTGGCCCGCAGATGTTTGGCAATATCTTCGATCGATTGTTGCACTTGACGAATTGGTTTATTATCTATGGGTAAGGCATTGCGTAGAATAGCAGTGGGATCCGTGACCGCATCACCCTGAGCAAGCACAGCTAAAGCAGGGGTAGTTCCCTTAACCGTGAACAGACTTAAGATTAAAAATAGTGCTAGGGCAATACTAGCACCGCTTTTTAAGAAAAATTTGCCCCATTCCCGTAATCTTGTCGTTATTTTCATATTTTGGTCGGTTCCTCAATGGCCATACCTATCCAAAATACTTGTAGGCTTTTAGCGCAACCCTTGTCAATAGGTGAGAAAACCGATCGAAGTCATCAGTTATCAGTTATCAGTTATCAGTTATCAGATGTGAGTTTTCAGTTCACCCATTACTGTTTACTGTTTACTGATCACTGAAAAAAGCTCCCCACTTCCCCAATTCATAATTTATAATTTATAATTCCCACTCCCTTTTTTCACCTTTTATGACTATCATTGTCGATTATCGCTTTCCTCCCGCTATTGATGCCGAAAAACAGGCAAAAACGATCGCTATCGGTCAAACCGCCGGCACTTGGAGCGATCGCCACAGTCATCGTCAAGAGCAGCTGCAACAACACCTAGCGGAAGTGGTGGGGATCAGGGAGGAAGCCGACGGTTATAAGGTGGCTAGGGTGCGTTTTCCCCAGATAAACGTTGAAAATGACATCGCCAGTCTTTTAACCATGATTTTCGGCAAATATTCCATGGCTGGAGCCGGAAAAGTGGTGGGGGTGTATCTCCCCGAAACCTACGGCACAAAAGCCAAGCTGGGAATCACAGGAATTAGGCAACGTTTGGGGGTTTATGATCGACCTCTAGTGATGGCAATTTTTAAACCCGCTTTAGGACTATCGTCCCAAGATCACGCCGATATCCTGCGAGAAGTGGCTTTTGCTGGCTTAGACGTGATTAAAGATGATGAAATCATGGCGGATCTTTCCGTGGCTCCCACCCACGAGCGCCTAGATTGTTGTCGCCGGGTTTTGGAGGAAGTGCGGCAGCAAACCGGTAGAAATGTTCTTTATGCGGTCAATGTCACGGGAAAAGCGGACGAATTGCAGAGAAAAGCCCGTTTATTAGTGAAACATGGGGCTAATGCCCTATTATTAAACGTTCTTACCTACGGTTTTTCCGTTTTAGAAGCTTTAGCCAGTGATCCAGCGATCGATGTTCCTATTTTCGCCCATCCTGCCTTTGCCGGAGCGATGTGTGCCGGTACTGATACGGGATTAGCCTATTCTGTGGTTTTGGGAACGATGATGGCCCACGCAGGAGCCGATGCGGTGCTATATCCCGCCGCCTACGGTAGTTTACCCTTCGATCCGCAGGAGGAAGGCAAAATTCGCGATATTTTGCGCGATAGAAACGTTTTTCCGGTTCCCTCGGCCGGCATTCGTCCCGGTATTGTTCCCCAAGTGCTTCGGGATTACGGACGTAATGTTATCCTCAATGCGGGAACCGGAATTATGGACCACCCATCGGGACCAGCCAGTGGTGTGAGGGCTTTTTTTGAAGCTTTAGCCAGAATAGAAGCGGGTGATTCTTTTAGTCCCGCCAATTTGCCGGAAGGAGCCTTAAAACAGGCAATTCTACAGTGGGGTTAAGAGCAACTTTTTTAAATGCACTATAGAGCTATTTTGTCAAGCATTTTTAGAAAAATTAACAAATAATCTCCCGTTTTAGATAGGGTTGCAGCACTTCTGGCACTTTTACCGTCCCGTCTGCCTGTTGATAATTTTCTAGGACAGCAGCCATAGTACGACCGATCGCTAATCCCGAACCGTTGAGGGTGTGGACAAAATTAGTGCCTTTTTGCCCTTTTTCTTTAAAGCGAATATTTGCCCGTCGTGCTTGGAAGTCTCTAAAATTAGAACAACTGGAAATTTCCCGATAGGTATTAGCCGAAGGTAGCCACACTTCTAAGTCATAACATTTGGCCGCTGCAAAACCCAAGTCACCGGTACACAATTCAATCACGCGATAGGGCAACTGTAAAGCTTGCAGGATTGCCTCCGCATTAGCGACTAAACTTTCATGTTCCTGAGCAGAAGCGTCAGGATGGACGATTTTGACCATTTCCACCTTATTAAATTGATGCAAACGGATCAAGCCCCTCGTATCTTTGCCATAGCTGCCCGCTTCTCGACGAAAACAGGGAGTATAGGCACAGTGTTTTATTGGTAATTGCTCCGATGAGAGGATTTCATCGCGATAGAGGTTAGTTACGGGTACTTCTGCCGTTGGTGCTAACCAAAGCTCATCATCTCGACATTTAAAGCTTTCTTCCGCGAATTTTGGCAGTTGTCCCGTCCCGCGCAAGGAGTCACTATTAATTAAAATTGGTGGTAAAACTTCTGTATAACCGGCGACAATGTGGCGATCGAGCATAAAATTAATTAAGGCTCTTTCTAGGGCTGCCCCGACAGCGATAAGATTAACAAAACGACTCTGGGCGATCTTTACGGCCCGTTCAAAGTCTAAAATGCCCAATTTTTCCCCAATTTCCCAGTGAGGCAAAATATTCGGGTTAGTGGGTTTATATTCCTCTCCCCAGCGTTTGACTTCGACATTTTCCCGTTCATCCTTACCGATGGGAGTGGTTTCACTGGGTAAATTGGGTAAATCTAAGATTTTTTGGTCAATGGCCGCTTTAATGGCTTTTTCCTGCGGTTCTAATTGAGCTAGTTTACTTTTAATCTCGTTTCCTTCTGTTTTCATTGCCAAAATTTCGGGACTGTTGACATCGCTGCCACTTTTCACTTTTTGTCCCACCAGTTTACCGATTTCGTTACTCCGGGCCTGTAAACTGCTGCGTTCTAACTCTAAAGCCTTCTGTTGTTGATTTAACTGGAGAATAGGGGCAATATCATAACTCCCTCCCCGACTATCTAAGCGTTTCTGTACTTCCTCTGGATTTTCTCTAATTTGCTTTAGGTCTAACATGGTACGAGTCAGTAAAAAGTAAAAATTAAGTGGGGGAGTTGGGGAATTGGCAGCCTGAGGGGAAATGTTCTCAATCCCTAACCAATGGTCAATAATAACTCAAAACTTAACTAAAATATCGGTTGAAAGCCGCCGGTAAAATTAGCGGCAGCGGAAACTGGGGTATTGTAAAGTTTCAATACAAATATGGTCATATATAGTTATTCATGGTAATATGTACAGACAAAACTATCGGACTAGGCAAAAAAACAGGAATAAGTTATCGAACGGCTTGGAGGTGGTGGAAACAAGGGAATTTAACAGGCTATCAATTGCCTTCTGGTACAATTATCACAACGGATGACAACCCTTCAAAACCCGACGCTGAGTTAAAAGACAACGGA
>NZ_JADBTZ010000305.1:0-5361 GCF_020245885.1 Microcystis sp. M165S2
AAAACGGACGGGTCGAAAGTGTCAGACTTAAGCAATTAAGCGTTTTTCGCTATCTGCGTCAACCCCGTTGACGCGACCACCCTAAAAAAGTGGCGTGGTGAGGAATCGCCGTCCGTTTTACGGCGGCGAGGATGTCAAATGGTAGCTATTTTTCGTGAGTACTTCCAGACCTTTAAAGGAAAAAAGACTGCCAAGGCTAATGACCCCAAAAGAAGAGCAAGCGCACTTCGGAATACGCAACTAGAATGCCATTAACAATGTCAGAAGTCATTCGAGATTTCGCTCTTGAGACTAGACACTTATTTTTAGCTGTGGTTCGCTGTTCTATACTGGCCTTTGTTTCATCCCATCGGTAAAACCGAGGGTCTTCACCCGACATTGCAGATAAACCTTTTCTACCCGGGGAGAAAAACCGAGCCATTGACGAGATAAACGAGCAAAAGTGTCAGGATCACCGCTAACTGCGAAGTTGGTAGGTAGGGGTGTTTCGGGATTTTTTAGACCTAATAATTCTAGTTCTTTTTCCGCCGCTCGGACAACGGAAGCGGCGGGATCTACCAACCGCACGGAACTAGGTAAAAGACGACGTAAAACCGGGGAAAGATGGCGATAATGGGTACAACCATAGACCAGAGTATCAATATTTTCTGCTAGTAAAGGCTGAAGATATTCCCTAGCCACCTGCGTGGTGTAGGGGTCAAAAATGCGGTTAGCCTCGATCAAAGGGACAAATTCAGGACAGGGAATTTGCCAAACTTGGGCAGTAGGATCGATTTCTTGAATCGCTTGTTTATAGGCATTACTTTTAGCCGTAGCGGGAGTAGAAATCACCCCAATGCGCTTTCCTTTTTGCACGGCAGTTTTTGCCCCGGGTAAAATTACCCCCAAAATTGGTAAATCTTTAAATTCGGCCTGTACTTCTTCTAAAGCCAAGGCGGAACTGGTATTACAGGCCATAATCACCATTTTCACCCGGTGCTCGCTCATCCAAGTGAGAATTTCCCGGACAAATTCGATAATTTCCCCTTTAGAACGGGTTCCGTAGGGAAGTCTAGCGGTATCAGCGAAATAGAGAATCGATTCTTGGGGCAGTTGTCGATACAACTCCCTTAAAACGGTCAGTCCACCCACGCCACTATCAAACACACCAATCGGACTAAGTTGTGATTCTCTCATAGATATCGAGGAAAACGCTGATCTAAAGTAGCTTTATTTGATGATATTAAAACACGGATTTTTTGATTGGTAAACTAATGCTCCAATCATTTAATCATTAACGGAGATTTCGTTGAATATATTCAATAATACCCCTTGCGATCGCCGCCGCCATTTGTCGTTGAAAGTTGGCATTGGCTAATTTAGCAGCATCCTCAGCGCCGGTAACGAAACCCACTTCCACGAGGGTAGAGGGCATTTTCGAGGTTCTCAGCACATAGAAACGCGCCCGACGCACCCCCCGATCGCGCATATCGACACTGCGGACAATATTGCGGTGGATGGTATCCGATAAACGGCGATCACCGAAGTAATAAACCTCTATGCCATTGACATCCGGTCGTGCTTTCCCCATAGAGTTAGCGTGGATACTGACAAATAGATCGGCATCGATCTGGTTAGCCAGATCCGTGCGACCTTGCAGGGTGACAAAAAAGTCGCTATCTCTAGTTAGACGCACATCGATGCCCTGTTGTTGCAGGATGCGGGTAACTTCTAGGGAAATGGGCAGAATTACGTTTTTTTCCTGAAGGCCACCAATTCCGATCGCCCCCGGATCCTTACCCCCGTGGCCCGGATCGATCACCACTAGAAAGCGGCTATTGCCTTGTCGGGGGGGATTAGGAGTGGGGTTAGAGGGGCGCGGAGGTGGGTTAAATTGCCCCGTATTTGGGGGTAAAGGGACAGGTATAGTGGTGGAGTCAGGAACCTGAGAAACGGGGCTAGAATTGGGGGAGGAAAGCAATTCTAGGGCTAGGGTTTGATTGCCCGTTTGAGTTAATTGTCCCAGTTGAAAACCCGCGGCCGTCTGTACCAAAATCAGCACCTTATTGGCACTTTCCTGACGTACCCGCAATTGATAGATGGGACTATGGCGGCCGAAGCGCGGACCGCGGAAAGACTCGGCTAACTTAGCATTTTCGATGCGTAGTTCATAGACACCATCCCGGTTAACACTGCCGTTAGCTTTCAGGGGTAAATCCGCGCGAATTAAGAGGCGATCGTTATTGCCCGTCAGATCGATCGAGGAGATGGTGGCCAAACGACTGCTAGAAGGGGGATTATTGGCAGTTTTCGCCGGGGGATTATTGGGACGGGGAGTGGGATTGGTGGCCTGAGTCGGGGGAGGTGAGGAGATATTATCCACGGAACCCAGACCGCCCCTAGGCAGTAAAACCAAACCACCAAAACGACTATAGAGAGCTTGCCAATCGGGACTATCCTTATTAACGCTCAGGGAAATCTTGGCCCGTTGATTGGCAGTCTGACTGAATTGAATATCACCGACCCCATAGCGATTGACGGGGATAGTTTGACCGGTGAGACTGCTGGGTAAAGTGGCCCCGGGTAATTCAAATTCGATTTTTTTGCCGTCCCGGCTGCGTTGACTGCGGATCGATCGCTCATCACCATTTTGCTCTAAACGGACAAAAAGACCATTGCGAGTTACCTGAAAATCATCGTTGTTGTCCGTCTGGCTAACTGGAGGTGGGGGAGTGGGACGGGTGGAACCGCGATCGGGGGGAGGTGTGGGGTCAGGGGTGACGGGTGGTTGCGTTTCCTCCCTAATCGGTTGGGGTTCTGGCAATTCCACTGTCCATTGGGTGGGCGAAATTCCGCGAATTTTTACCTGTTGAGGATCAAAGGTGTAGCCTGGGGCCAATTCAATCACTAAACGGGTAGTTTCCGCATCAAATTGACCAATACGGACACTTCTGACGATATTGCCAATGGGCCGGTTAATATTGGGTTGCCCTAACTTGATCCCGGGCAGATCGATCACGATCCTGGTGGGGTTAGTGATCATTTGCGCTCGCGGTTGCACTCGATTGTCGGTGGTGAACACCAGACGATTCTCATTGGTGTCGAATCGCCAAAAGACGAGCTTGCCTGCCCAAGCAGGGGCCGCCACCAGCAACCAAGTTAATGCGCTTAGGAATAACCAATGAAATCTCACGCTCGATGCTCCCGTTGCTCAGTTATCAATTACCTTTTTTCGGTAAAAATGGACAATTTTGTCGATTTTTGGCCATCCATAGCTCCGTTAATGCTCTGAGAATGACTATCAATAAAAACAAGCTTATGGGACGTTGGAACAGTCTGCTATGTTTCTGATCAGTTATCAGGGATCAGTTATCAGGGATCAGTTATCAGTTATCAGTTATCAGCTTCTGAAGGCAATAGGCAAGAGGCTCCAAAAAAGAATCTGGCAATTCTCCTACCTAAAAATAAGGTTAGAAACTAAGTACATCAAAGCTTTTAGCTTAACAAATTAGGATTTAGATTCGGCCCTTGTTATCAATGAAAAGACGGCACTGTTAGTGCCACTTAAATACTGGTAACTTATACACTGCCACTGGTAACTGCTCACTGCTCACTGCTCACTGATTGAGGGCTGGCGGTAGGTTCTTTAAATACTAACCTTAACAGGGGCGGAGCGATAAAGGTAGTCAAGATCACCATCATAATAATGGCCGCATCGGCAGCGGGGGATAAAGCGCCACTAGCAGCCCCGACTCCGGCAAAGACTAAACCCACTTCACCCCGGGGAATCATGCCAACTCCGATCGCCAAGCGATTGAGTTTTTCCTGACTGAAAACTGCTAACCCCGTCACCACTTTACCAAAAATAGCGACGACAATTAGGAAAGCGGCCAAGACTAATCCTTCTCGATTGGTGGGAATAGCGGGATTAAGGACACTTAAATCGGTTTTTGCCCCCACACAGACGAAAAATATCGGTACAAATAAATCGGCGATCGGGAACACTTGTTCTGCCAATTCCGAGCGCTTTTCCGTTTCCCCTAGGACCAGGCCCGCGGCAAAGGAACCGAGAATCGCTTCTAGTTGGATAACTTGGGCAATATAGGCAAGAATAAAGGCGAAAATCAGGGAAACTAAGAGCAATTGTCCCCTAGTTTTCATGCTATTAACTAATTGAACGTAAAAGGGGCTTAAAAAACGACCGATCAGGATCGCCCCCACCACAAAAGCGCTGGAACTAATAACTAGATAAATTACTTTGCTAATCTGCACTTCTCCGGTCTTCACCAAAGAAGCAACGACAGCGAGGATGATAATACCGAGAATATCATCGAGAACCGCTGCCCCGATGATAATTTGACCTTCTTTGGCCGATAACTGCCCTATTTCTGCTAAAACCTTGGCGGTAATGCCGATACTGGTAGCGGTTAAAGCTGCCCCGGCAAAAATAGCGGGAATGGTGGCCAGATGAAAGATATAGATTAAACCCAAAGTACCCACCAAAAAGGGAACCGCAACTCCCACCACTGCGACGACGGCTGCCTGCGGACCGACGCGAATTAATTCCTGCAAGTCTGACTCTAAACCGATCTCGAACAGTAGGATAATTACCCCCAATTCCGAGAGGACGGAAATCACCTCACTGGCAGCACTAAAAACGGCGGGAGATTGCTCCGGGGTGAGGGGGGAAGTGGATTGTAGGAAGTGAATTAGGAGAGAATCCTCGAATCCCGCTCCTCCTTCCGGAAAAACCAGTAATTTTAGGGCAGAAACCCCGATAATCACGCCACCGACTAATTCTCCTAACACGGGAGGCAAGTTCAATCGGACGCATATTTCTCCCCCCAGTTTACAGGCGAAATAAATAACGGTCAAACTCAGCAGCACGCAGGCTAAAACTAAGGCACTATCGGCAGTTTCGGCTGTAGCTGCTGCGGCTAACAGGGGAATGTTAAAACTCCAAGCGGAAGAAAGGAAAGGCTGTAGTATCATCGCTCGCTCAAAATTACTCTCAATACTCTAACAAGCTTGCGGCCCATTCAGTCATCCCTGATCAAAGTTTGCCCTTTGTCCAGCTTCTACGACTAGGGTGGTTTCATAAAAAAAGAGAATAAACTACAGAGTGTAAATAGGGTTTGCGGCAAAAAGTTATTGAAAAGCACAGGTCTCTTAATCAATGATTTCACTTAGCTACAAGCATAAGCTTTAGTTGTTGATTAATCCCTAAGTTATAACTTATCGTAATCATTGACCGAGAAAAAGTGCTGTTTTTCCATTTCAGACATAAAAAAGCCCAAAAAACCTGCCTCAACAGGTTAGAAAGATTCATGACTAAAAAAGTAATAGCAATCGCTGAAAAGGAAGTATGAGGAAGTTTAGCCA
>NZ_JADBTZ010000306.1:0-3825 GCF_020245885.1 Microcystis sp. M165S2
AATTACTGGTGCAAGTTGGGAATCTGGTAATGTACCGCAAGTCCTTCGTCATCGCTGTGCTTATCTAAATGGTTGCCTTTTTTAACTTTTTTATTGAGATCATTAAGCATTTCTACTTATTGCAAAGGTGAGATGCTCCCAACCGGATGTCTGCCGCTGATGCCGACTAATTCTCCCTTTTGATTGAGTAATGGCCCTCCGCTCATTCCCTTTTCAAAGTCGCCATTATATCCGATTTGATATCCTCCTTCTAGCGGTTTTTCTAAGAATGCAACTATTTTACCCGGTGTAAAATCAAACTCGTCGTTTAAGCTTTGAGCGCTTTCTCTTGTTTCTTTTTGTTGTATTGACTTATTGGCTGGATAGGCAAATTGTGGTTGCAAATAAAAAGGGAAACCCGCCGCCAACACATATTCCCCTCTCTTTAGGTTAGCGGAAGAACCTAGACGAGAAGCCACATAAAAGCAGGGGGATTTAAATTGTAGTAGGGCTAGGTCATTCCGAGCAAAATTTGCAGTTTTTACCACTTCTGAAATATGAATTTTTCCGTCAAAGGTTTGAAGATTGTAGGAAAAGTGATTATCTTTGAGAACATGGGCGTTGGTAATCACTTTATAATTGTTGTTTTGGGAGTAAATTATTACTCCAGAACCGATAAATTCTGATTCATATAATATTTTTACTGTGATAACTTTAATATTATTATATAAAGAATTGATCAGAATTGGTCGAGAAGATGGGCATCCCGACCGAATAATGTGAGGAGCAAAGTAGCCATTATCTGCATCAGTTACTAGCCTTAAGGCTGGACTACTGATCAGGAACATTATTAGTAAAAGTTGACATTGGGATTGGGTCACTGCCAAATTTACTCCTAGCGAGGCTCATTTTCTGAAGCTTCGATTATTTCTTCAAGATTGTTAATAAAAGTCTCGACATTAATATTAAGTTCTCCTTCGGAATCGTAGGAAAAAGGCTGCTCAGTAAATCTAAATTTTGAAGGATTGCCATAGCGAGTCATATTAAATAGTTTTTGGGCAACTTCTTCAGAGTTTACTCCTGTTTTTAGAGTGAATAACACCTCGTTTTTAGCGCAACTTCCGCCCTTAACTTTAGGAACACAGACGACGGGATAGCCATTGACATTTGAAGCTTTTACATTAGTCAGCAGAGGAGCATATTGATTAAAGCGATCGGAAACCGTGATGCAGCGTTTCCTGTTGTCCCATCCTGACTCGGCAAAGTCGTTGGAAGTCCATTCAATTATCGCTATGTTTCTTTTAGGGCGTTTGACAAAGGTATTCCACTTTCCCTGAAGTTGGCCGCAGAAGAATAGTCCCTTTCCTGCGGACTTGCTAGGTTCTGGCACACTGAAAGTGGCCGCACCAGTTAAGAATAACATCGTCAGAATTTGGTATGGCTGTCGGTGTTTCATCCTCAATGACCTCTTTTCTTCGTTTTGCTTGCTAGTCTAACATAGGATTCATCCCAAATCAACTTTTAATAATACGATTAAATCCCGATCGAACTTTAAAAACCTGCGCCCCGCTTCCCACTTATTTATAGCTATCAGTCATCAGCCTTGAATACGTTGTTAAACAAGATGTAGTATGAAATCCGGTCAGGATAATCTTGACACCGATAGTTCAGAAACTCGGCCGCCAAACTTGGATTTTCTTTTCAAAATTGCTGGCAACGGTACGCCCATCTCCACTGAGGGCGATCATTCTAGGTGAATCGAAAGATTTGGGAGAGGAAGGGGAGTAGCTAAAAATCTCCTTTTTGGTGTTTAGGTTCCATAATCTAATAGTTTCATCGGAACTGCGGCCAGCAATTATCTTGCCATCTTCGCTGATAACTATCAAACAGATATCGGCAGATGACCCTGCTTGGAGAGGAGAATCTTTCCAATTGCTATCTTTCCAAATTCTGATATTGTCTTGGCAACTGCTACTAGCGGCGGTCGTTCCATCGACACTGATGGCAACCGAGTGGGCTTCCCATGGATTGATAGAGGGAAAAATGCGTGGTTCGTATGGGTTGCTGCCTTGTTTTTGCCAAAAAATGATGTCACCGCCCGAATGTCCGCTGACGATAATTGATGCGTCTTGATTGATGGCAAGGGATACCACCTCTTTTTCCACCGGTAGCGTCTCGATTAAATTTCCCGTTGACAGATTCCAGAGTTTAACTGTTGCATCTTCTCCACCAGTAACCAGTGTATTGCCATCGGAGCTTAAGGCTAGGGCGATCAAACCTCGCTGACGTGGCAGGGTAATACGTTCTTTTCCCGTTTTTAAATCCCAAACCTTGATTGTGCCATCTTCACTGCTGCTGGCTAAGATCTGTTGATCGTTACTTATAGCGATCGCTAGAATAGCTTTTCGGTGTCCTGCTATGGTTTTTTTCCGTTTTCCAGTTGCCACTTCCCACAGGTAGATGTTCCCTTTCTTATCCCCGCCTACCAAAGTTTGACCCTCTCGGTCTAGTACAAAAGAATTAATCTGGCTCGACGGCTCAATCAAGGGAAGTTCTTCAACCGTTGGTTTATTTGGGAACAAGAAATTCAACAACGGTTTTATTATTGGATAGCCAAACCCAAAAGAAAGCCCACCAGTTATAACAATAAAAATTACCCAGAACCAAGGGTTAAACCTCGATAGTGGGGGAGGCGGAGGTGGGGGAGTAGTAGTAGGAGATGGGGTGACAGAAACAGTCGGTTGGGAAGAAACGGGCAAGAAGGTTAACATTTCTTGAGCAGAGGTGAAGCGATCTCGTGGATGGGAACGGACAGCGCGATCGATAACGGCGGCTAAATTTGAGTGGAGGTGGGGCGCATCTTTTCGCCAGAGGATTTCACCGGTGTTGGGGTCTCCGGCGAGATCTTGAGGAGTTTTGCCCGTCAGCAGGAAAATTGCGGTTAGACCCAAGCTGTAGAGGTCGCTGGAGGGAACTGGACGGCCAGCTGCTTGTTCTGATGCCATGTAGCCAGGAGTTCCCAATGAGACTGTTGTAGTGCTGTTGATGTTGTTCACCTCTTTGACAATACCAAAATCAATGAGAACAGGTTTACCGTCGCTGGCCCGCAGGATGATATTGTCGGGTTTGATGTCCCGGTGGATGATCGGCGGGTTGCGGCTGTGGATGTGGTCGAGGACGGGTAGGAGTTCTCGCAAGATTTTTTCTACTTCCGCTTCCGAGAGGTTGCCTTCTTTTTGGTGTTTTTGGCTGAGGGTAATCCCTTCAATCCATTCTTGGACGAAGAAAAAATTTTCCCCTTCTGAAAAGTAGTCGTAAAGTCGGGGAATTTGTCGGTTATTTTGCCCTAATTCTTCTAAAATAGCGGCTTCTCGTTGGAAACGTTCTTGAAACCAACCGGGAGTTGGTTCTGCTTGAATGGCCTCATCCGTCGGCTTTAGTTGCTTGATTACACATTGGCGGCGGGAGGGCATACCAGTATCGATCGCGAGGAAAGTTTCGCCAAAACCGCCTCTACCTAGTTGTTCCGAGATTTCATAGCGATTGTTTAGCATTTGATAGCGACTGTCTAATAGGAATGCTGTCATTTTAAAATGGATAAACTTCGTGCGGGTGACTTTCTTTTCAACCCTCGCTGCCTAACATCACTAATAAAAAGCCGGCGATTAATCCACGAGTCGGGGAATTGACAGATCGCAATCCTTTAGGCTCTTCGGTAATTGTTATGCAAATAATTAACTGAAAATAAAATTCGATGAGAGTGCCTACGCCTAAAAGTAGCTGAAATCTATACAGGGAGACACTTAAGGCACAAATAGGTTAATACCAAAAGATAGACAATTGAGT
>NZ_JADBTZ010000307.1:0-5766 GCF_020245885.1 Microcystis sp. M165S2
ATACTGGATTATCGATCCTATTGCTCTAAAAATATCAGTTTTAACCCTGATTTCGGGATTTTATGAACTGGCAGAATTTAACAAAGAAGATAGGATAATATCGGTAACATTTCCCGATTTACAATTAACTCCTCAAATGGTATTTGCCCAGTAGCATTATTAACGATTATGACTATCCCCTTAGAAATCCAACAACGTTGCCAACAACTAAAAACAGAACTACAAAGAGCCAGTTATGCTTATTATGTTCTCGATGATCCTTTTATACCCGATAGCGTTTATGATCAACTTTATCGGGAATTAGAGGACATAGAAAAGCGTTATCCTCAATTAATCACCACCGATAGTCCCACCCAAAGAGTCGGGGATAAAATCTCTAGTCAATTCGTTTCTGTTCGTCATAATATTCCCCTGTATAGTCTCGAAAATGCCTTTAACCTCGAAGAATTAAATAAATGGGGCAGCCGTTGGCAAAGATATGTAAATGAAACCCAAGACACGGAATATGTGTGTGAATTAAAAATCGATGGTTCCGCATTAGCTTTAACCTACGAAAACGGCTTTTTCGTCAGAGGTGTTACTAGAGGGGATGGAGTCACTGGCGAAGATATTACCCCCAATGTGCGGACAATTCGCTCTATTCCTTTACGCTTAAATATAGATAATCCCCCAGCAATTGTGGAAGTGCGCGGCGAAGCTTTTTTACCCCTCGATACCTTCGATAAAATCAATCAAGAAAGAGAAGAAAAGGGTGAATCTCTCTTTGCTAATCCCCGCAATGCGGCAGCAGGAACCCTACGACAACTAGATCCGAAAATAGTTGATAAAAGACGCTTACAATTTTTTGCCTATACCCTGCATTTAGACGATAACAATATCACTACTCAATGGCAATCCTTAGATAGATTAGAAACCATGGGATTTCTGGTTAATCCCCACCGTCAACTCTGTCCATCCCTGCAAGAAGTGGCGCAATACTATCAAGATTGGCAAGAAAAACGTCATCAATTAGCCTACATGACCGATGGTGTCGTAGTCAAAATCAACGATTTACAGCGACAAAATCGGTTAGGATTCACTCAAAAATTCCCCCGGTGGGCCATCGCTTTAAAATATCCTGCCGAAGAAGTCCCCACAGTAGTTAAAGATATTATCGTCAACGTGGGACGCACCGGTGCGGTTACACCCATGGCGGTGATGGAACCGGTACAAGTCGCAGGAACCACCGTACAAAGGGCTACTTTACATAATAGCGATCGAGTGGCCGAATTAGATATCCGCATCGGTGACACGGTAATTATCCGCAAAGCGGGGGAAATTATCCCAGAAGTGGTGAGAATCCTGCCCGAATTGCGTCCTCCCCAGACTTTACCCTTCCAGATGCCCACTAATTGCCCTGAATGTCAATCTCCCCTAGTTCGTCCGGTGGGGGAAGCGGTGACGCGCTGTGTCAATAGTTCCTGTCCGGCGATTTTGCGGGGAAGTGTAGTACACTGGGCTAGTCGCGATGCCCTCGATATCCGGGGATTAGGGGAAAAAGTGGTGATTTTGCTGATTGAACAGGGATTAGTTACCGCCATTTCTGACCTCTACAGCCTCGAAAAAACAGAAATTGCCAAATTAGACAGAATGGGCGAGAAATCCGCCTTAAATTTGATTACAGCTATGGCTCAGAGCAAAAATCAAAGCTGGTCGAGGGTACTTTATGGGCTAGGAATTCGCTATGTGGGCAGCGTTAACGCCAAAATTCTCGCCGAAAGTTTTCGGACTGTGGAGGAGTTAGCTAACGCCAGCGTGACTAATTTAGCCTCTGTCTATGGTATCGGTGAAGAAATCGCCCAATCGGTCTATGATTGGTTTAGAATCGAGGCTAATCGTGATTTAGTCGCTAAATTACAGGCAGCGGGTTTACAATTTGCCGCAGCAGCAAAAACCACCACCACTAAAGCCACCTTAGCAGGGAAAACCTTTGTGATTACTGGCACTTTACCAACTCTCAAACGGGAGGAGGCCAAAGAATTAATCGAAAAAGCTGGGGGGAAAGTGACGGGTTCTGTCAGCAAAAAAACCGATTATTTAGTGCTAGGAGAAGCGGCGGGTTCTAAGCTAGAAAAAGCCCTAGAATTGGGCATTACTCAGCTAACCGAAGCACAATTACTCGAATTAATCGAAGTCGGAAAAGTCTAGTAAAATCTGGATGGATTATTTCATCAACATAAAAGACAAGTTCATCCTTAAAAAATATCAACCGAACTGGGCGATAAACCTGATTTAATCCAGAAACAAACTCATCAGATAAACAGTAAATTTCTAACGACGAGAAAAGTAACATTATATTAAGTAAATATCTCTAGTTAAGGACTTTTTGCTATTCTGAGGAATAGGTACATAGTGCTAGTCCTCACGGATATTCAAACTCTCTCTAACTTTTTATAGAAAAACATAAATAACAGGGGGTTATAGTAATGATAACTTCAGATGTGGCTTCTTTGATTATCGGCATTGAAGAAAATGTGCGGGCAGAAAGCGCATATTATGGCAAGCCGGTCGAATGGCGAGAAAAATATCAAACGTGGCATTATGGAATTGGATTATCGGACACGCATTTCTTTAGTTTAGGAACTCTAGAAAAACAAGAACTGCAACTCCTAAAACGCCACGATATTCGTGATTTTGACCTGAGAATTCTTCCTGATGTTAAATCACCCTTTGAAAGCGACGAAGTTATAGAACGACTTAAATATGCTTTGAGATGGTTAGATGATTTACCAGAAAACTCATCTCAGAAAACAATTACAGGTAAGGGATTGGCTTTCCAGATATTGACAGGCAATCCAGATTATGAATATTCTAGAGATACAAAACCAATTCCCCCCGACCTAAGTTATGAGGATTATTTAAAGCAAAGTTGTCCGAAACTGAAGCCTAGTAAATATTTTCTTAAGAATCCTCAAGTTTGGGCTTATATGTTTTTGTTTATTTTTGTTTTATTTGCTGCAATTTTAACTCCTCCTTTATTTGATTTGATAAAAAATTTAATTGGTTCAATACCTTGGCTTAAAAATATAGATAATCTAGTTGAAAATATATCAAAAATATTGTTTTTCTTGTTAATTTTTATCATATCTTTCTTGCTTTGGAGGGTTTTTGTAATTATATCAAATTTTAAATGGTCGGGCTTTCAGAAAAAAAGTTTTTGGGATTGGCTACAATTATTGATAATACCCTTAATGTTAGCCCTGGGTGCTTTCTATCTGAATTCTGCAGCCGACTTTAGAGATTATCAAATTGCACAAGAGCAGAAACATCAGGAGATTCTGACGGATTATTTTTCCAAAATGCAAGATTTAATTGTAGAGACAAAAAAAAGCAAACAAACACCCGGTTCTAAAGAATCAAATTCAGAGGAAAGGTTACTGACAGAATTTAGATCGACTGCTAAAGCTTTAACTTTCTCTGTTTTAGAACAATTGGATGGTGAACGTAAAGGAAAAGTTATCATTTATTTAGCTGAATCACAGCTAATTACTGTTGATAATAACAAGCCATCTACTGAGCCAGAAATTAACTTATATGGAGCAAATCTGAAAGGTATGGTATTAAATGATGTTGATCGAGTTGAGACGGTGGATAAAAAGCCATTACGAGTAGCAATTAATGGGGCAGATATGACAGACTCTACTATTAAAAATGTAAGATTATTTGAGGGTTCACGACTACGAGAATCTGATTTTAGTCAAGCGAATCTAACAGATGTTTATTTAACTGGTGCTGATATGCAGGGGGCAAAATTTATCAAGAGTCAAATGACTAATGTAGATTTATCTAATACGAATTTAACGAGTGCAAATTTTGATAATGTCGAGACAACAAAGATAACAATTTCACCAGATACTAAACTTAATGATGCTTGTGCTACCGAAGGAGAAATTGTTTTAAACACTATACCTTTTAAGACAACTATTAAGAAATGCGAGAAAAGACTTGAGAGTGGCAAATAAATTTGAAACTTATTTAACAATTATAGGGAGCCAAATAGTATGAAGAATCGAGAGTGTTTAATTTTAGCTACTTTGATATTAAGCATTGGCCTTGCTGGCCAAGTATCTTCCCGAACTCTATCCCATGGTGTTGTTTATGGTTCAGATCGAGGCATTCAAGAAGCACAATGGGAAATAGAACAACTACCAAGACGATTGCCACAATATCGAGGCAAAAATAAGCTATTTAAACGAAAAGGATTTTATGTGAGTGTCATCTTATTCCCAACCAAGCAAGATGCTTATAACGCTCTACCAATAATAGAGGATGAATATAAAAGAGGCTCATTTGTCAGATCTCTTAACGATTGGTGTCCCAATTGGAAAAACCCAGAAAAGAAAGAAAAGACAGAAAGTGGCATACCCTACTTTGACTGCGGAATATGAGAAGTTCTTGTCAGAAAAACTAGGGTGATCATTCCTCGATCGCCCTACATTTATTTTGATGTTTGCTTTATAAATAAGCTCTAAGACTGGAGCAAATCTGCCGAAGCATTAAGTAGGGTTTGCGGCAAAAAGTTTTTCGGTGGGGGTAGGGTGTGGGGTGTGGGGTGTGGGGTGTAGGGTGTAGGGTGTGGGGTGTGGGGTGTGGGGGTTGGGGGTTGGGGGTTGGGGGTTGGGGGTTGGGGGTTGGGGTGTGGGGAGAACAAAGCTGCCTTTTGCATGAGTGCATGAGTGCCTTTTGCCCCCTGCCTTCGTTAAGGGTCAAATCGATCATCTGGATAAAAGCTGATAGCTAAAAAAACTGATAGCTGATAACCCGGGAGAAAATATAATTGTAGCTACCTACCCATTCCTGATTAATTCCTATGGCAGAAGAAACCACCACCCCCGCAACTCCGGCAGCAGCAGCAGAAAAACCGGCTCAACCTGCGGCTGCTAAAAAACCCAAGGAGCCTACCGTCGAGGAAAAACCCTTCGCTGAATTTATTGAGCAGCATTTTCAGCCCGCACTGGCGGCAGCCTTGCAAAAGCTGGGTATAACTGATATAAAGCTGTCCTTTAAACAGGATAAAATTCCCGTGCAGGGCTTTTCTGGCTCTCCCTGTTGGCAGTTAACTGGCAATTGGCTCGAGGGAATGCGTCAATTTAGCATTTATTTTTTAGAAGAAGACATCAATGGCAAAAAAGCTTTTTCTCAAGCTGAGGGCGGCGCTCAACCTAGTACCCTTGAATCATTTATGATCGATGAAAGGAAAGTTAGTCTTGATTTACTGTTGTTTTACACCAAGCAACGGCTTAACGGTCAAAAGTGGTTGACTAGAAACTAAAATTGCTGAGGATTAGCGATCGAGAAGGGGGGTTAACCACAGAAACCAAAAACCTACCTAAAACTTTTTCAAGTTACTCATTTCTGTAGCTAGATATAGCAGTTTTCATCAGAATGAGGTATGGGCAAGGGGCTTAAACCTTTTGTTAGCAAAACTTGTCGATACCTCATTAACGTGAAAAGCGCTATAACTAAAATAAGTAACTTTTGCCACCGATAGATTTTAAGAACGTTATCAGGTATAATCAAGACATGAAGCTAGTTGAACGTCATATTATCGTCCAAAACCATCCCCTGTGGTCAGAAATTGACCATTATGCCTTCTTGTCAAAAAATCTGTTCAATCTAGCTAACTACCATTATCGCCAATATTTCTTTGAAAACTCCCAAAAACTGAGTTTTAATCAACTCTATCATCTGGTATCTAAAACCTCAGATTATTTAGCTTTACCCACG
>NZ_JADBTZ010000308.1:0-4648 GCF_020245885.1 Microcystis sp. M165S2
AAAACGGACGGGTCGAAAGTGTCAGACTTAAGCAATTAAGCGTTTTTCGCTATCTGCGTCAACCCCGTTGACGCGACCACCCTAAAAAAGTGGCGTGGTGAGGAATCGCCGTCCGTTTTACGGCGGCGAGGATGTCAAATGTAAGCTAAAACTGGCGGTTTTTTATTCCCCCAATTGCCAAGTCATTTCCTCACCCGCTCGTAACGGCACCAGTCCGGATTCGGGAAATGGCAATTCATCGGGAATGCGCCAAGGGGTTTTGGTTAATGTGATTTGTTCGGTATTCCGGGGGAGTTGATAAAAATCTGGACCGTGAAAGCTGGCGAACCCTTCCAGTTGCTCGATCGCATCAACGCTCTCAAAAGCTTCTGCGTACAACTCTAGGGCGTGCAGAGCCGAATAACAACCCGCGCAGCCACAGGAACTTTCTTTGCTGTAGCGAGAATGGGGTGCGCTATCGGTCCCTAGAAAAAACTTGGCATTCCCCGATGTTGCCGCTTGCAAAAGTGCCAAACGATGCTCCTCTCGTTTCAAAATCGGCAGGCAATAAAAATGGGGACGAATGCCACCGCTAAAGAGAATGTTTCGGCTAAACAATAAATGTTGGGGCGTAATTGTGGCGGCGACATTGTTGTTAGCAGAGAGAACAAACTGGACCGCATCAGCAGTGGTAATGTGTTCAAATACGACCCGCAGTTTCGGAAATCTCGTTATCAGTGGGATTAAGTGCCTCTCAATGAACACTTTCTCTCGATCGAACACATCAATATCTCCATCGGTAACTTCCCCGTGCAGTAGTAGCGGCATATCCAGCTGCTCCATCGCTGCCAAAACGCGATCGCACTTACGCAGGTCTGTCACCCCCAAGTCGGAATTAGTTGTCGCACCGGCTGGGTAGTATTTCACCGCTTTGACACACTGGGAGGCTTTCGCCGCTATGATTTCTTCGGGACTGGTATTATCGGTGAGATAGAGGGTCATCAATGGCTCGAATTGTTGACCCTCTGGAACTGCTGCCAGAATGCGCTCGCGATAGGCGGCAGCATCAGCGACTGAGCGCACTGGGGGTTTTAAATTCGGCATGATAATGGCACGGGCAAACTGACGCACCGTATGGGGTAAAACCGCTTTCATTGCCGCACCATCGCGGAGATGAAGGTGCCAGTCGTCGGGTCGAGTCATTCTGAGTCTTCGCATTGTTCAATCATACTACGGTTAGGGATGCCATTACCAAGCACAAGGGTTTTAGTTGATTGGAACGAACCTTTAATTTTAGCGGCGAAATTAATATAATTCCCCTTGACAAAATCCCAAGACTTGACATATACTTATTTATATAATGGGAATCCGTGCCTGCCTGCGAACCCCTCATTTTCAGGCTAGATAGACTTAAAAAAATTAACCTTTAATTCCGTCTCCCGGTGAGACTATTGTGGGCTGCCTCTCAGTGCTTCTACCATTGATACAATCATATTATTGTAGGGGCGAATTGTATTTGTCCTCTTTAAGGGGGAATAATAATACAATTGAGGATGCAGTCAATTCCCTTAATCTCTATGGTCAATAAACTATACTACGGTGATAACCTAGAAGTGCTGCGTAAATATATCAAAGATGAATCGATCGATCTTTGTTATATCGACCCACCCTTTAATTCTAAACGCAATTACAACCAAATTTATAACAACTTAGGCAAGGAAGATCAAGCACAAGCACAAGCGTTTGTGGATACCTGGACATGGGATAATCACGCTAACGAAGCTTTAGAGGAAATTCAAAGCAACTATCAGGGTAAATTTACCAGTCAGACTATCGATTTAATTGACGGTTTAACTAAAGTTTTGGGTAAAGGTAGTCTTCTCGCTTATCTGGTGAGTATGACTCTGAGGATTGTGGAAATCCATCGAGTTTTAAAATCTACTGGTAGCTTTTATCTCCACTGTGATCCCACTGCTAGTCATTATTTAAAAATAGTTTTAGATACGGTTTTTTGCTCTCAGGGGGGTGATTTTAAAAATGAGATAGTTTGGAAGCGTTCCTCTGCTCACAGTGATACAAAACAAGGAAATGTAGTTCATTTAGGCAGGATTCATGATGTAATTTTATTCTATACAAAGTCTATGAATACCTTAAGAAATGAACTTTATGAGTCTCATAGCCAGGAATACATTGAAAAATTCTATAAATATCGAGATACAAATGGAAGACTGTATACATTAGATAACATAACTGGACCAGGAGGTGCTTCTAAAGGAAATCCTGAATATGAGTTTTTAGGGATTACTCGCTATTGGCGTTATAGTAAAAACAGAATGGAAGAACTTTATCAACAGGGTAGAATTATTCAAACAAAACCTGGTACAGTTCCTCGCTATAAACGTTATCTTGATGAGATGCAAGGTATTCCTTTACAAGATTTATGGAATGATATTTCCCCTATTTCTTCTCAAGCAAGAGAACGCTTAGGTTATCCCACGCAAAAACCGGAGGCATTATTAGAAAGAATAATCAAAGCAAGTAGCAATAAAGGAGATGTAATTTTAGATGCCTATTGTGGGTGTGGAACGACAATTGCTGTAGGGGAGAGATTAGAGAGAAACTGGATTGGAATTGATATAACCTATCAGAGTATTAGCTTAATGTTAAAGCGATTAGAGGACTCCTTTGGTAAAAATGTTTTAGATAAAATTGAACTGAACGGTATTCCTAAAGACATGGAATCAGCGCAAGCATTAGCCACTAAACCCGATGATCGTACCCGCAAAGAATTTGAGAAATGGGCGGTTTTAACCTATAGTAATAACCGGGCCGTGATTAATGACAAAAAAGGGGCAGATAAAGGAGTCGATGCTATTGCCTATTTTCAGGGAGATAAGGACAACCGCGAGAAAATTATTTTTCAAGTAAAATCCGGTAATGTCAAATCGGGAGACATCAGAGATCTACAGGGAACCATGACACTACAAGGGGCAGCCCTGGGTATATTTATCACCTTGAAACCTCCTAGCAAAGATATGGTTCAAACGGCCAAATCTGCGGGAATTTATCGCGGTCGTTACATGAGTCAAAGTGTGGATAAAATTGAGATTGTGACAGTACAAGAAATCCTTGAACAGAAAAAACGTCTCGATGTTATCCTCACCTTTGAAGTCCTGAAAGCTGCCGAAAAACAAAGGGAAACCCAAGGACAACAAATGAGTTTAGATATACCCTTCCCCGAATAAAGTTTTTTTCTATTTTTCTAAAAAAGACTTGACAAAATCCCCGGACTTGACTCATACTCTCTGAGGGTACGGGTAGAAGGTGGAGGCTATCAGTCTCTTGTCCACACCAGTCCGTTAGATTGTCGGTAATCTCGATTTCCTCCCTACTGATTCGGGGAGGGGCAGAAAAACCCCATCTTTTCTCGATTTATTTTTTTATCTCCCAGAAAATGCGTAAACTCTTTTCCGCTTTCTTCCTCGCTGCCTTAATCACCACCCCCGTTATCCTACCTTCTCCAGCCTTAAGCGAAGTTCGTAAAGAACGGGTACAATTCAAAGCAGGAGCATCTGGAACAACCATTCAAGGCAAAATCAAGGGAGAACAGGTCGTCCAGTACCTAATTCGCGCTAATGCTGGGCAGAATATCTCCCTTGCCTTCAATAGCGATAATGGGGGTGCTTCTTTCAACCTTTTTGCACCGGGTAAAGTCCCCGGCAAGGATGCGGCGATGGTTATCGGGTCTAACGCCGGTAACGCTTATGAAGGAATCCTACCAGCGGATGGCGATTATACGATCCAAGTGGGTTTGATCCGCAATTCAGTGCGTAATAATGAGGTAGCTAATTATCGCTTAAAAATCTTTATTTCCAATTATTACAACCAAAGCGATGCCAAAGTACCCGGGACAAATTACCATGCTACGGGTAGTGTTACCTGTTCTATGGGCGACGGAAAACCGGCGGGATCTTGTCCCTTTGGTGTCACTCGTCGAGGTAACGGTAGTGCAGATGTCACTGTCACCAAACCCGACGGCCGCAAGCGTATCATTTTCTTTGAAAAAGGGAAAGCGATCGGCTACGATGTTAGTCAGGCGGACTCTGGGGCGTTTAGTGCCTCGAAAGAGGGCGATATTTATTTTATTCGCATTGGCAAAGAACGCTACGAGATTTTTGAAGCGATCATCTTTGGGGGTTAGGTGCTGCTTTTCGTAAGCGCCAAGCATAAAATCTCCATTTAGGATAGTTTGAAGCACATCTTGGCCTTTAGGAAGGTTTTAAAACCTCCTTTGGTTATTTTTAGGGATAGGGTGATAATTTTGTTAAAATATAGGTCAGCCTTAACCTATAGTTGAATTGAAAATGTATGATTCTACCTGTAAATTTATCGCCCTTGAATATTCGAGAGACTTAGCCACTTGGTTACTGGGTAAACCCTTAGAATTAACAGAAATTAAACCCTCGGAATTATCCCTAGAGCCAATTAGAGCCGATACTTTAATCTTTTTGGAGTCGGAAGAATTAATCTTACCGAAATTTTGGGTTAAAGCCCCGTCCTTTTAGGACGGCTTTTTAAACTATAGCTTGTTAACTTAACTTTTATTGTGCTATACTGATTTTATCTAAGTACCCCCTGCGTAAAATGTTTGTCTTAGAGTTTAAAGTTA
>NZ_JADBTZ010000309.1:0-2774 GCF_020245885.1 Microcystis sp. M165S2
AAACGCCTTGGGAGAGTCCGGCCTCTGGATTCTTAATGGAGACATTGAGAATCTAAGCTGTCTCGTTGAACAAGGAATTTCTAACAGCGATGGGTCAAGAATCCCCCGTCACAGCGTAGCTTGACGGTGGGAGTATGTCAACATTCCCTTCAGGTTCGGTTCTGCCGACCCCCACTATCTCAAAAAACTGTTAAATTGGAAGAACCAAAAAGGATAGTTTATAAAAAAATTGATTTAAGGAGATCAAAAGTGTATAGAGAAAACGATCGCCCTCACAATTTATTCGGTACCGATAGTGAATTTTACGAGAGTTTGTGGCAGTATGTCCAGACCTTAAGTCCCGAAACAATCGCCCAACTCTCGAAACCGGAATCCCAAGAGGTTTTTCAAGTGATGGAACGCAACATTATCGGACTTTTGGGCAACCTTCCCTCTGAACATTTCGGGGTCACTATCAGTACCAGTCGCGAACATCTGGGCCGGTTATTGGCCTCGGCAATGATGAGTGGTTACTTTCTGCGCAATGCTGAACAGAGAATGAATTTTGAAAAATCCCTCGCTAGTCTCCAGAGCGGTTCTAGCGATGTTTAAAGTTGAGCGGTAGTTAGTTTGAAAGGGAAAAAGAAGCAATCAGCTATCAGCTATCAGATTTTAGTTACAAGATAACTTTGATCTGGCTAATAACTGATGACTGATGACTGATGACTGATGACTGATGACTGATGACTGATGACTGATTAAAGACAGTTTTGCTGCCAGAGGAGTTCTTTTTCGATTCCCTGTTTTTCTCCGGGGGGGACAGTCCTTTCCCGCATAATATAAAGTCGCAGGGATTTAATCTGTTGATCACTACCGTGCTGCTGATTCCAGTTTTGACAGAGATACTGACCAAACTCTCCATAAACTGACCGACCGATAGCTCGATTAAGATTAATAAAATACACTCGCCACTGCATGGTTTTATACAAACGATTGCGATCGCTATCCGTGGGTTTATCCCAAATTACTGGCTGTCCTTCTCTAAATATATCTACCGTGGAACCATCGGCTAATTGACTGACTGCCACAAACCAAGCATCATCCCGGGGCGGACTAGGGGAGAAAATAGTCCAATACTGGTCTAAACGGGTAACTTTTGCCAGAATATCAATTGTATTAAAAGTACGACGGGTGAGCAAGCGATCGAGGGACTGAATTAAAGGTGTATTTAAATCGCCCCTATCGACCGATTGCCGGACAAAACTGCGTAAATTCCAGATACTGGTCAACAATAAGAAGAAAATTACCAAAATATTTAAAGGTAAAGAGGATTTAATCGTCAGGGGACGAAACTTGAAAGGTTTGGTGAAATTTCCCATAAAACGACGATGGGAGGCAATCCACTCATAAATTCTCGTTCCCAGGGCCATAAGGGGCGGTAAACGCAAAATTGGCGCTAAAAACCAGAAAATTGGCGAAAGACTGACAATATAAACCACTGCTGACCATTTAAACTGCCGTTTTCCCTGCCAATCTTCCACCACCCAAGAATTTTGGGCTACCATATCCTCGTATATTGAAGGGTTATCCTGAGCGACTAACAGGGGAGTGCCGGGTAAAATGAGAAAAGTGCGGAGAAGATGAACAACTTTTTTGCAAAATCCACAATCTCGATCGTAATTAATCCTTAAACCTTCTCTTTCTGGGTTTCTCATCCGTTTTTGTCCCCAATCCCAAACTAAGCTAGGGATAATCGGCAGCCAATGGGTAACACTCAAGATAGGGAAAACCCCTAAATGTAGAATCAGTCCAAAAACCGTATGCAAGAAAATAAAGGAAACTACGGCGATTATTTTAAATAAACTATTGCGAAAGGGAACAAACATCAATAGCGGACCGAACCATTCAAAGCCTAGGGCTGAAATTGTTAGAAATTTGAGGAATTGCTGCGGTAAAGTCAGTAAAAAACTCCCCAAAGCGGTAGCGTATTGATCGTAACTAAGAGAGTAATAAACGGCTGTACCGTCGGGCCACCAAGTCTCACTTTTGAGTTTAAAGACCACTGACCACATATAAATGTAACACACCTGTATCATAAAAGCGACCGTGGCAGCCGAAACCACACGCTTGGGTAAGGGGTTGGGATTGGTGTTTAAGGCACTTTCCACGGAATAACAGGCACCAAGGGGTAAAAACATCGCCCAGAATAATACTGCCCGGATTACGTCATCGGCGGCAAATAGTAACAGGGGGTTGCGATGATGTAAAGAGACGATTAGCGCCCAAGTGGCGATCGTGGCTAAACGGGTATGATAGCCAATTAAAAGCAATAATGCGATCGCTATAGCGACAATAAACAGGATACTCTGCACCAGCACCGAGTCACTGAGAGCAAAAATAGACCAGTAAAAAGGACTAGCAGAGACTTTCGATAAGCTTCCTAGGGGTAAAACCCCCAATCCGCTGTAATGGGCAGTTACTTGGCTAAAACGAACCGATAAATCTACTAAAACCACTAACGCCAAGGCAATGCGAAATAAAGCCAGCGATCGCAGGTCAAACCCGAAAATCTCTGCCAGTCTTTGTCTAAATGATTTTGCCATTATCGCCATAGGATGATGATTCCCTCCACTTCTTCAATAAACCTACTTTATAGCAATTGACACTCCCCGCTCTAAAGAGACGGGGATTCTTGGTTCACAGAGATTACTTGCGAAAGACAGAATTGCTTCTGAAAAAGTAGAGGTATTCTCTCCCCAAGCGTTTATTGGGTCGAGCCCAAAGGTTCCGGTATG
>NZ_JADBTZ010000031.1:0-14822 GCF_020245885.1 Microcystis sp. M165S2
ATTAATTGAGGGAATGAATACCAAAATAAAGCTTATTAAAAGAATAAGTTATGGATTTACCAATTTTGAACATCTTCGACTTAAGCTGTTTGCTTGCTTTAATTCATAACAAAAATTAACACACGAAAACCAGAAGAGCCATCCTCCTTATATTCAATTATCTAAAATAGACTCAACAACAGTCAAATACAAGAATTATTTACTAATGCGTTATGAAACATCTGGCGGCAGATTAAATACATTTATTTTTTTCACTCATTTATCATTTCAAATACTAAAACAAAACGGGATTTTAAGTTATATTATTCCAAACACTATATTAACTCAAGAATATTATGTATTTACACGTCAATTCTTACTCAATAAAGTAACGCTATCAGAGGTTGTCAATTTTCTGAATTTACCGTTTGAAGACGCAGTAGTAGAAACAGTGATTATTCAATATTTGAAATCACAAAATTTAGATTATGCTGTGAATTATGGTGAGCTTGCTGAAAGTGGATTTAATTTAAAGTTTAATATAAGTTCATCCGAAATAAGAAGCAATATCAACTATTCATTTTTAGTTCAGCGTAATTCTATTTTGCTTAAAGTTTTTGGATCTAAAAATTGTCCGCTTGACGAAATTTGTAATATTAATCAAGCAATAGCTTTGAAGGGAGATAAATCACTATCTTTAAAAACACAAAACCCTGAAGGGAAATATAAAAAACTTCTTGATGGAAGAAATATAAATAAATACTCAATTAGCTGGGATGGTTTTTATTTAGATTACGATATTACCAAGATTCATAGTTGTAAACGTAGAGACATTTTTGAAACAAAAGAAAAACTTTTATTTAGAAGAGTTTCGAGAACGTTAATTTTTACTTATGACAATTCTCAATATTATGCTCTTAATACATTGGTAGTTGTAAATCTAAAAAAAGGGATTAACTTTGATATAAAGTTTCTTCTTGGAATAATGAATTCTTCATTAATAAATTATATTTATAACAACAAATTTAAATCAACTAAAACTGTTTTCTCTGAAATTCAAACTCGTTCTATTTCACAGCTTCCAATACCCAAAATTAGTAAAACAAAGCAAGCTAAATGTATTTATCTAGTTGATCAAATCCTTGCCGCAAAAAAAAGCGATCCCAAAGCGGACACAAGCGAATTAGAAAAAGAGATTGATAACTTAGTTTACAAACTTTATCAACTAAGATATAATGAAGTAAAAATAATTGATCCAGACTTTCCACTAACAGAGGAAGAATATGAAGCAATTAAAATAGAGTAGTAGGGAAAACAAAATGAAAACAAGAATAAAAAACTCTTGATCTGGTGTAGTTTTTATTTATTCAGGGAAGGGGCTCTTCTCGGCTTTGTGTGATAATTTTTGCTTATGGAATCGTGAAATGCTTACTGGACAAGACTTTTAAGACTATTTTGCGGATATTCTATCAGTATAGACCTCGTTTCCACACAGAAACCAGAAGAGCCGGGAAGGGGAATCTGCATCACTATATTATAAATGTTGAATTAATAGACTCAAAACATGGAAAAAACTGTTAATAAAATTTCTCTAAAACAACAAACTAGCGACTTTCACTATTGGCAAAAACAAACACCCCAAAAAAGACTAGAAGCACTAGAACAAATCCGCCAAGAATATCACCAATACAAATATAATGCTCAACCAAGATTTCAAAGAGTTTATACAATTATTAAACGACAATCAAGTTAAATATCTGGTTATCGTTGGTTATGCTGTTGCAGTTTATGGACATCCATGCTATAATAAAGTATAATAAAGATATTGATATTTGGATTGAAATAAGCCAAGAAAATGCTCAGAAATTAGTAACAGCATTAAGTCAATTTGGATTTGAAAGCTTAGGATTGACATCTGATGACTTTCAAACCCCTAATCAAATCATTCAGCTTGGCTATCCCCCGAACCGAATTGATTTAATTACAAATCCTGATGGTGTTGATTTTCAAACCTGCTATGATTCCAAAATTGAAGTAATGCTTAATGATGTACCTGTTAACTTTATCAATCTTGACAATCTCAAAAAAAATAAATTAGCATCTGGGAGACTTCAAGACCTAGCCGATTTAGAAAACCTGCAAAATGAATGAAGTGAACGCTATGCTGATACAAACGAATTAGAAAAAGAGATTGATAAAATAGTTTACAAACTTTATCAACTCACCTATATCCAGAATATAAAGCCATTAAAATAGAGTAGTAGGGAAAACAAAATGAAAACAATAGCAGGATTAGATCGCATTACCTTTGACCCTAAAATTATGGCGGGTCAAGCTTGTATTCGGGGAATGCGGATACCCGTATCGGTCATCATTAACCTCATCGCCAATGGCTTATCAACAGCTGAGATAATTGAAGACTATCCCTATCTCGAACCAGAAGACATCCAACAAGCTTTAAGATATGCAGCTTGGCTAACCCAAGAGCGCGTCATCCTTTGGCAAAACACCCAAGCAGTATGAAGTTTTTAGGTGATATGGGTATCTCTCCCCGCACAATTGCACTTTTGAGAGAACAAGGCTATGACGCAATCCACCTGATTGAAGAAAACCTAGAAAAGATGACAGACCAAAATATTTTAGACAAAGCTCGTCAAGAAGAAAGAATATTACTTACAGTAGATTTAGACTTTGCTCAACTATTAGCAATTAGTGGCGACAGCTTACCCAGTGTTATTTTATTTCGTCTAGGGAATGTAAGCCGAGAAGTTGTGAACCGTCGCTTGTTAGCCATCTTAAATAACTATGCCACAGAACTTACTAATGGTCTAATCATCTCTGTAACTGATGTTTCAATTCGACTTAGGCACTTACCCATTCAACCATGAAAATTTTACTAAAAACACATATTTTTTTATGGTTTATCAGTGGAGATAAACGACAATGACAGAGGAAGAATATGAAGCAATTAAAATAGAGTAGTAGGGAAAACAAAATGAAAACAAGAATAAAAAACTCTTGATATGGTGTAGTTTTTATTATGGTTAGTTACCTGACATAAGCTAAATGAAATTAAACAACAAATTGATTAACATCTCAACCAAAAAAAATGAAAGCAGTTAAAGCAATGGCAACCATTAACGAACAAGGACAAATCACCCTAGATAGTCCGCTAATGAATAACAAAAATAGTCGAGTAGAAATTATCATCCTCATCCCAGAATTAGCAATTGAGAAAACATTAAATGTATGTGGTGGTGATGCTTGTATCCATAATACCAGAATCCCGGTTTGGCTATTAGTCAGCTACCAACAACAAGGACTGAGCGACGCAAAAATATTAGAGGCATATCCCACCCTAAACGCGGTTGATCTGGCAAATGCTTGGAGATATGCCGAAAATCATCCCCAAGAAATTGCCAAAGCAATCCTGGAAAACGAGGCTGATTAGACAATGGTAAAACTCTATGCAGATGAGCAATTTCCCTTACCTGTTATCAGAATTTTGTTGTATTCGTGGAATGCGAATCCGCGTCACAGACATATTAGAAATGCTGGCTGAAAACGTCAGCATCACTGAAATTTTAGAAGACTTTCCCGATTTAGAACTAGCCGACATTCAAGCTTGTCTAATCTTTGCCGCACGTCGTACAGACTTTCCCAGACTAAAGAATCTCAACCAAAATGCTTGACAAAAGCCAAGACTTGACTTATACTTTTTATATAATGGGAATCCGTGCCTAAATACATATAGGGGTTTTCAGAGAAATTAACGAGCGTTTGCGGCAAGGATTAAAGCTGGTTTGGTTAGGCTAACTTTATCAGGCCCTTTGAGGAGAGAAAAGTTATGGCTGAGTCGAAAAGCTGGGATTTTCAGAGATTTTGGCAAACTCTAGACTATTTTGATAGTATTCCCCTGTGGAGTTGTCTGCAAAAGCGGCTCGGTTTCGGGGAAGATAAAAAAAATCAGCTAACAAATGAGCAAGGGATGAAGACTATATTAGTCATTGGTGGGGAAAATGCGATCGGTAGAAAAGTAATCACTCAACTACAGCAGCAAAACTATCAAATTCGCGCTTTAGTCGATAATATTGATGATGCACGTCAATTATTCGGCGAAAATGTCGATTTATTTGCTCTGCAAACCCCGCAATTATTCACAGGGATTGAGAGAATTATCTACTGTCAAGGGGAGAATAACCGCCATAGTTTAGCTAATTTACTCGATTTACTGAAAAATGCCGGGATAACCGCCGAAAAAACCCTCTTTGACTTTAGCAATCCCAGCAGTGATATAAAAGAAATCTGGGGTGCGGTGGATGATGTGGTAATGGGAGGAGTGAGTGAGAGTCAGATAACCCTGACTAGAGGACGAGCGCTCTTTTCCGGTATCGTTAGAACTGAAAATAACGGCGGTTTTGCCTCAGTTCGTACCAGAAACCTGAATCCTCCCCTAAATTTATCTAACTACGAGGGAATAGAATTACAGGTAGAAGGGGACGGAAAACGCTATAAATTAATTCTGCGCTGTGAAGGACGTTGGGATGGTATCGGTTACTGTTATTCTTTTGATACACTTGATCGCACCTGGCAAAGTATTTCTATTCCTTTTGGCGATTTAATCCCGGTAGTGCGCGCTAAAACCCTCCGGGATGCAGCACCGTTTGATAGTAGTAACGTCTATGCTTTGCAGTTAATGCAGAGTAAATTCGAGTACGATGGGGCCATAAATCCCCGTTTCTCCCCGGGGTTATTTGCTTTAGAAATTGTCACAATTAAAGCCTACGGTGGCAAAAACCGCTTAATTATCGTTAAAGAAGGAGAAATCGCCGAAAAAAGCCTTTTAGATGCTAGTGGTTATCCCTACGAAGCGATCGATTCTGCCCAGATTTTCGCTAAACTTAATTAATTTAAATAAGCTTGGATCTCAAGTTAAACTACAGAACATCGGGTTAAGATCATGACTATCGGGAGCATAATTAAGGAGGTATGTTCATGAGTGAACAGAATCCCTACGAACAACTTGGGGTTACTGAAGAATCCTCTTTTGAAGAAATTCAAGAGGCCAAACAAAGACTGGTGCAACAGTATCAAAATGATAGCAAAATTGTCGAATCGATCGAGGCGGCCTACGATTCCGTCCTCATGGATCGACTGCGGATGCGACAGGAGGGTAGAATTAAAGTTCCCGATCGCATTCGTTTTCCCGAACGTCTGACGATTCCGGTGGAAAGTAAACCGGTTACTAGCAGTAAATCTCCTCACTGGTGGCAAAGCTTAATCGATACACCTTCTGCACGGGATATCGGCGTACCAGCAGTGATTTACGCTTGTTTAGGAGCAATAACGCTGTTAGTTCCCGATCCCAGTGGCTCCCTTTTACCGCTGCTCTTAGCTTTTGGCGTTTTCGTTAATATCTATTTTTTCAACCGCAAGGAAAACCGTTTTGGCCGCGCCTTACTATTCACTCTCGCTGGTTTAGTGCTAGGAGTCGCTCTGGGAGCGGGATTAGCCAGTTTAGCGGCCAAGGCTGATTTGAATATCTTCGGCGATCGCCCAATTTATGCGCTCGTCACTTTTCTGATCTTTTGGGTGATTAGTAGTTTTTTCCGTTAACCAATCGCTCGTAGGGAGCCTAAGATCACGTCCACTGCTTCCCCAAGGTTATTGACGATATAATCAGGCTCGTAGCTCTCTAAACGGGAACGGCTGCGAATCCCGGATAATACGCCAATAACCTTAATATTTTGGCTCTTAGCGGCGGCAATATCCGCTTCCGTATCCCCCACCATCCAAGTATCGGCAGCCGCCGGCAGTTCCTTAGCGGCCTTAGCCATAAGCAGGGTTTTGTCGCGCACGTCATTGGTTTTGGTGTAATTATTATTTAGACAATAACGACGATTAGCGGCGAAAAAACGACCGATATCGTGGCGATTAAAGGCATGATCTAGCTCGGATACCCGCCGCATCGTCATCACGACTAAATCGATCTTTAACTCTTGGATTTTCTGGAGAGTTTCCAAAGAACCAACCACCGGGCGATCGTGGACAAGATAGGGTAAAGTATGAACAGTTTGACGACGAAGATGGGCAAATTTACGCGCTTGATCTTCATCTAATCCTGACATTTCCCCGATACGCTTCTCAGAAACCTGATCCCGTTTTAACTGCCAAAATTCCGCTTTCGATAATTCTCCGATAATTTGACCTTTATAGGCGGTTTTCTGTAAACAGTCTTGATAAACTTGGTAATATCGCTCCGATACGTCCATTATCGGCCCGTCAAAGTCGCTAATTAGTCTCAACATCGTTCTAATACTTCTCGCTTTATTAATTTTTATATACAAGTTACCCTAGAGTCTTGACAATGACAAGAGTTTTGTCAGGAAAAAAATTAGGGATGAGGGAAGTGGAAATTATGAATTATGAATTATGAATTATGAAGAGGGGAGTGGGGAGTGGGGTGTGGGGGGAAATAGGGAAATGGGGAAGTGGGGAAGTGGGGAAGTGGGGAATTTCAACTAAAAACCCCAACATCCCAACCCCTAAAACCCTAAAACCCTAAAACCCCAACCCCTCACTGATTACTGTTTACTGATGACTGATTACTGATCACTGATCACTGATGCTTCCCCTTCCCTAGTCTGGACGGTTAGCTTAAAATAAATGTAAGGATATGTAAACTTTCGTAACTATCTCGCCAATTGGCTAACCAATGATCCCAACAACTTCTTTATTCGCACCCGTTGACGATGATCTCCGTCTTTTGACCGATAACTTAAAAAACCTCGTCGGCGCTCGTCATCCCATTTTAGCGGCGGCAGCAGAACATTTGTTCGAGGCCGGTGGTAAACGCGTTCGACCGGCGATCGTGTTGTTAGTGTCTCGCGCTACCATGTTAGACCGGGATATCACTCCCCGTCATCGTCGATTAGCGGAAATCACGGAGATGATCCACACTGCCAGTCTCGTCCATGATGATGTGGTAGATGAGGCGGAATTGCGGCGCAGTGTTCCCACCGTTAACAGTTTATTTGACAATCGCGTGGCGGTTTTAGCGGGGGATTTTCTTTTCGCTCAATCCTCTTGGTATCTAGCAAATTTAGATAATTTAGAAGTGGTAAAATTGCTCTCAGAAGTGATTCGCGATTTTGCTGAAGGGGAAATTCAACAGGGAATTAATCGCTTTGATACCAGTATCTCCTTGGCAGCTTATCTAGAAAAAAGTTACTACAAAACTGCTTCTTTAATTGCCAACAGTGCCAAAGCGGCCGGGGTATTAAGCGAGCAATCGGCTGAAGTTAATCATCATTTATATAATTATGGTCGCGATTTAGGATTAGCTTTTCAAATCGTCGATGATATTCTCGATTTTACCTCCCCCACGGAAGTATTAGGAAAACCCTCTGGCTCCGATTTGATCAGTGGTAATATCACCGCTCCCGCTCTCTTTGCCATGGAGGAAAATCCCTATATAGAAGTGTTAATCGAACGGGAATTTAGTCAGGAAGGAGACATCGAAAAAGCTCTTGATTTTATTCACTCTAGCCAAGGTATTCCTCGCTCAAAAGAATTAGCCAATCAGTATGGTCAAAGTGCCTTAAAACACCTTGACTGTTTAGCTTCTTCTCCCTCAAAAGATGTGTTAATCGAGCTAGTAGATTACGTTTTGAGCCGAATTTATTAGGGAATAATAGTTCTAGCCGTAGCAATAGTCCAAGCATCAACTAATAATAAAAATAGGGTGAGAATAAAAAGAATTCCATACATCCAAGGCTGAGAAAGGGGGCGAATATCAGTCATATCCAAGTTAGTTTTTTCCTCGATTATTTTGACCATGCGATTAAATCCCACTACTCGCATCGGCAATAAATAGGCTTTTTCCGCGGAGCGATCAAGGAAATAATAAACTAAACCACCCTGTCCTGTACTGCGACATTTAAGTTCTTTTATATCTGTCCAATTTAACCACCAACCAGAGCGAAGAAAAGCGGGAAACCATTGGGGATAGGTAACTTGTATTCCTGTTTCTGATAAAATGACTCTTTCACTTAAAGCTCCGTATAAAGCGATTAATCCTAAGCTAATTCCTACCCAGAGAAAATTGGGATTAACAGGGGAATTAGTGACTTTTGCTAAAAAGGGTAAGGGGATGGTTAACGCCACATATAAACTTAATAAAGTTACCCGAATTATTGGTGATATCCGAAAAATTATTGTTTCTTGCATAGAAAATCATCAACTAAGACACAGGATTAATTCTAGCAATTATCTCTAAGTTTCTCTTGACATCCTCACCGTCCGTTTACGGACGGTGATTCCCAAGCCTCACGATTTGGGTTTCTGCTTCTGTCCTAAAAGGGGTTTCGCACCTGCCTTAACAGATTTACTCTGTTCTGGTCTTATGGTCGTGACAATGACCATCATAAATTGTAGGGCGGGTTAGACGGCACTAAGTCTAGAAACGTAAGGAGAAATGCTCAATCCGTCGTAACTCATTTTCGCTTTGGCCACACCCGCAAACATTCTATACCAAATATCCAAGAGAGTCAAAATTCTTTTCAATTTATGACATTACTTGTAGGTCTTATTGGCTCTTCTGGTTTCTGTGTGGAAACGAGGTCTATACTGATAGTTTCTTCCCCTATTGGTCGGGGAAATTCCCGACTCTCTCGGCAAAAATTCGATATTTGATCGCCGTCATCTGGCTATTAATTATCCTCTTTTGGTTAGCCCGCATTCAGGAATCGATCGATGCCCGTCGCAAGCTCGAAAGTAGCTGTACCCTTAACTTGATCTAGAGTAGAGTGATTCCGTATTTCTCTCCAGCCAGATAGTTATACCACTAAATAGTACAAAAGTCTAGAGATTCTGTTAAGTCTCATTAATCGGGCGGCGTGGCAGCACCGAAGCTTACTGCTATAATTGCTTACGGACAAAGATAATAAACAAAATTTATGGGCGACTTTTTTGATAACGTGAGCCGTTACCCCCGCTATCTGATTAGCTTTAGTTTAGGGATTTTCTTCGCCTTTTTCGGCTGGTTAGCCCCTTTATTAAAAAATCCCCTCACAGCGATCGCACTTGTGGGCTTTCTAGGGGGAACTTTCGCCTTTCTTTATTTCACCCTCAAAGCCATGCTCGGATTAGCTTGATACAATGGTAAGGGTTTCGCTGTTTTTAGGGGACGAAAATTATGGCTAACGATCGTCGAGTATCTCGCGTGTCCTCGCTAATTAAGCGCGAGGTCAGCCAAATGTTATTAATGGAAATTAAAGATGATCGCGTCGGCGCCGGTATGGTTAGCGTTACCGATGTGGATCTCTCCCACGACCTGCAACACGCTAAAATTTTTGTGTCTATCTACGGCAACGAAGATGCAAAGGCCGAAACTATGGCCGGTTTAAAAGCTTCTGCGGGATTCGTCCGGCGCGAACTCGGTCAACGCATCCGTCTCAGACGTACCCCCGAAGTGGTCTTCCTCGAAGATTCTTCCCTCGCACGCGGCGATCGAATGTTACACCTTCTTGATCATATTAAAAGCGATCGACCCCCAGAAGATGACGATTCCGATATCAGTGACCAGTGAACAGGATAACTAAATTTAGGCAAAACTGGGAACTTAAAACTTAAACCTGATAACTGATAACTCTCCAGAAAAGCTTTGATGTGCTTAGTTTCTAACCTTCTTTTTAGGTAGGAGAATTGCCAGATTCTGCCTTTTGCCTCTTGCATGAGTGCCTCTTGCCTTCAGAAGCTGATAACTGATAACTGATAACTGATAACTGATAACTGATAACTGAATAGTGAGCGATCGCATTTTATCCCTAAAAGAACGTATTGGTCAGATGATAGTAGTCCGCGCTTCCGGCTATCTCTTTGACCAACAAATCCGCTATCCTGTCTGGGAACCTGTCAACGCCACCCTGAAACATTGGTTAGAAACCCTCCACCTCGGCGGGGTGATTCTCTTAGGAGGCAGCGCCGCCGAAATCGCTTTCCGCACTCAACAATTACAAAGTTGGTCCGGGGATAATCCTCTCCTCATCGCCGCCGATATCGAGGAGGGAGTCGGCCAAAGGTTTTCCGGCGCCACTTGGTTTCCCCCCCCGATGGCTTTAGGAAAAATAGCCGAAAAAAGCTTGACAAAAGCCACAGAATATGCTAGGGAAATGGGAGCAATTACCGCTAAGGAAGCCCTAGCGATCGGGATTAACTGGATTTTAGCCCCAATTGTCGATGTGAACAATAATCCCGACAATCCGGTTATCAATATTCGTTCCTTCGCTGAAACTCCTGAAATCGTCGCTAATCTAGCTCAAGCTTTTATTTTAGGGGCGGATTCCTATCCAGTTTTGACCACGGCCAAACATTTTCCAGGCCACGGTGACACCAGCAATGACTCCCATCTCGATCTTCCCATCATCAACCACGATCATCATCGCCTAGAAGCGATCGAATTGCCGCCCTTTCAAGCAGCAATCGAGTCGGGGGTTGATAGTATTATGTCAGCCCATCTGTTAATTCCCGCTTGGGATGCCGAGTTTCCCGCCACTCTTTCCTCGAAAATTCTCGGGGAAAAACTGCGCCAAAATCTCGGTTTTCAGGGTTTAATCGTCACTGATGCCCTGATTATGGGAGGAGTGACTAAAATTGCCAGTGCTGCCGCCATCGCAGTTATGGCGGTACAGGCGGGGGCCGATATACTATTAATGCCTCCCGATCCGATCGAAGCGATCGAAGCGGTGTATAGTGCCGTGCAAGCGGGTACAATTAGCGAAGCGAGAATTAATGATTCTTGGCAACGTATTCAACGAGCAAAAGAGAAATTAGGGCAAAGACAGCCCTCCTTAGAATCCTTAAGCAGTTTAGCGGCACCGCAAGCTCTAGAGATTGTCAGCGATATTTTAAAAGATTCCCAAACAGTTAGCGCTAATTTACCGATTCAAGCCACTCAAGGCCGCAATTTAATCATTATCGATGATTTACTCCACTGTGACTTTCTCGATCGCTCTTGTCCGGCGGTGACAATTCCCCGACAATGGGGTTATCAAACGCAAATTATCGACCGTAGCACCTTTAATCAGTCCCTCGTCTCCCCAGAAACGACTCTCCTACAAGTATTTATCCGTGGTAATCCTTTTCGGGGTAGTGCCGGATTAAGCGACGAAACGAAAGCTATCTATCAAGCTTTGCTGAAAACCGGACAGATTCAAGCATTGATTGTTTATGGTAGTCCCTACGTTTTCCAGTGGTTTCGTCAACAAAGCGGAGAAATTCCCTATCTTTTCAGCTATGGACAACAAGCAAGCGCCCAAAAAATTGCCCTAGAAACTGTTTTTGAGTGGCCCACTAGCGGCGAAAATCGGACAGATACTTTCCTTTAAGGGCAAAAATCGTCTAGTAACCATCGGGCAATGCGATCGGAGGCACCGGCTGACCCCATTCTCTGACGACCATTAAAGGCGATTTCTTGCCACTGTGGGGGATTTTGTAATAAATATTCTAACTTGTCTGCCACTGACTCGGCACTATCGCTTAAGAGAATTGAACAGCCTAATAAACGCTGTTGCAGTTTGGCAAAATGGGGAGTAAACTGTGGTCCGTCCCCCGCAATCGTGATCGCCGGTTTACCCAAACCGACGAACTGTTCCGTGGCAGTTCCCGCCATGGCGATCGCTAGATGGCAACGGCCTAAATATTCGGCGTAATCCGTTTGAGAAATAGTTATAAATACTTCTTGACAAATAAACTTATTTGTGCTATGTTCTCGCCAACCCCGGGAAATTAAAGCAGCCGTAAAAGATTCTAGGGGGAGAGAAGGAGCGATCGCCGCCAAAAATTCCAGCTGATAATCGGGAAAACGTCCGATAATGGCGGCCACAGCCTCGATAATTTTCTGCCAATTGTGGAGAGATTCGGGAAAGCGCGAACCGGGTAGAAGCAGAATATTTAGGCAATCTTGGGGAAAATCGCCCGTTATCGCGGGTAAAAGGTCATCCATCATCGGATTACCCCCATCGACAACGGGAATTGACCACTGTTGTAAAATTTTGCTAGTTAAACTATCCCGGGGAAAAACCCCCCGACAGCGAGGATGAGCCATTAACCAGCGTTCCCAGGGATAATAGTAGGAACCCCAGAGGCGATCGATCATCGAGCTACTATCTAACCATCCCTGCTCATCCCGGAGATAGTATTCCGATTTAGCCGTTCCCACAAAAGCATAATCTGTCTCGCTCAACCAAGCAAGGGCAAGGGGTAAGATATCTCCGACCGCGACAATTTTTCCCCCTTCTTGGCCCCAATTTCTGACCAGACGGTATTGACGAGAGGTTAATCCTAATAATCCCTCCCGTAGATCTCGCCATAATTGTTTGGCATCCCTGGTGATAAAACCCCCAGAGGGCATTTTTTGACCTCGATCGAGCAGGGGAATCCCCAGACGAGTATAAGCATAACCGTTACCCACTAGGGGTAAAGCAGTAATACCCGGACAGTGGGGAGATGATTGCAGTCTTTTAATAATCCGGATCGCGATCTCATCTTCACCGTGGCCATTACTCAAAAATAATAATTTCACTGTTCCCCTTAACTTCTGGCTTAAAGTCCTAAACTTCGGTTGTTTTATTCCCCTCGACCCTAGACAATGCTCATGGTTAGGGAACAATCAATTTTATAAAAGCAGTTAACCAACTCCCATTTAGTCTAATCTACCAGAAGGTTTCGCCGATCGCCTATCTCTGCCCTGATAGCGACCATTTGACCAAAGGTTAAGACTAATAGATAAGAGATTAGTTTAACTGCTTCTATTTTTCTCGATCAAAAAGACCAAATTTCGCCCCCCAGAGCCAAGGGTGTCAGAAAGCTGCTCTGATCGCTATATTAAAATCAGTGATTAATTGGCATCCTAGCGGAAAAAATGATTATCGACTTACCCGATCGAGAAGCTACTGTCAATTTAGGCGAAAAACTGGGGCAAACCTTGGCCTCTGGCAGTGTAATTTTATTAAAAGGCGATTTGGGAGCGGGAAAAACCACCTTAGTACAGGGAATTGGCTTAGGATTGGGCATTCAAGAGCCTATAGCTAGTCCTACCTTCACCCTCGTTAACGAATATAACGAAGGCCGCCTTCCTTTGTATCATTTGGATTTGTATCGTTTGCAGGGTCAAGATATCGAGGCGCTGTACCTAGAAAATTATTGGCAGGGAATCGAGGTAGATTTAGGGATAGTGGCGATCGAATGGTCAGAACGTTTAACTTTTTTGCCAGACAATTATCTAGAGATTACTTTACTCGATCGAGGCGCGCAAGGACGACGAGCGCTGCTCAATTTTATCCGTGGGGACGAAAAAAATAGCGACCCCACAGGAATCGCTATCAGCACTTGACTCTTTAAGCAATCAAACTTTAGCGGTAACTTTCCAGTTATTCTCTAATTTGTCTTTCTTCTAAAGTTTCTTCAAAGAAACTATTGTAGAGGAAACCCGCAGCCACGGCCCCAACAATAGGAGCAATCCAGAATAACCATAATTGACCAACGAGAGCCATATTACCGCATAAAAGAGCAACACCGGTACTACGAGCCGGGTTAACGGAGGTATTGGTCACGGGAATGCTAATTAAGTGAATTAAGGTCAATCCTAAACCAATAGCGATGGGAGCAAAACCGGCCGGAGCGCGTCGATCGGTAGAGCCTAAAATGATGATTAAGAACATGAAGGTCAAGACCACTTCCGTGACCAAAGCGGCGAATAAACTGTAACCACCGGGAGAATGTTCTCCGTAACCATTGGTGGCCAGAGGGTTACTGCCTTCCAGAGCGAAACTGGGTTGACCACTGGCAATAATGTAGATAATTACTGCCGCTAAAATCGCCCCTAAAACTTGAGCGATGATGTAGGGAAGTAGTTCCGAACCGGGGAAGCGTTTACCTGCCCAGAGACCGAAGGAAACGGCAGGATTAAAATGTCCCCCCGAAATATGCCCTAAAGCGTAGGCAAGGGTAAGAACCGTTAAACCGAAGGCAAGGGAGACACCCACAAAAGAAATCCCCACATGGATATTAAAATCAGCACCATCTACGATACTCTTGGCTTTACCCACAAATACTGCCGCTAAAACGGCACTACCGCAACCGCCGAGAACGAGCCAAAACGTCCCGATGAACTCTGCTAGATACTTTTTCATCTCTATATCAAGGTTGAAACATTTTACTTTCAAGTTATTTCCCATCAAACCGGATTAAACTGTTATGAGATATTAAAAAATAGTTATTTTTTTATCTTCAATTTAGCAGTCTTCACGGGAAACCTATCAGCTTTTTAGAGGTATAATACTAAAAAAAACCGGAATTTCTGCTAATTTCACACTTTCTTTAGATTTATCTTCTATCTTGATGTCTGAGGGGTTTTGGCAGTGGTTGACCCTTTCCGCCGAGTGCTAATTATGAGATGATCGATGCAGGAAGAAAAGGCGATATTTAATATCAACAATAATTAGGGCTTGCTGAATAAATCTAAAAACCTTGTTGGGTAAGACTGTTAGACCTTTTGTCAATCAAAAAGTACTGGATAGGGGAGTGATCGGGGGGAAATTTAAGCACTTTTTCCCTGAAAATTAGGTAGTTGACCACCTGAAAATGGGTAAAACCCCACACCCTACACCCCACACCCCACAGCCCACACCCCAACCCCCAACCCCCAACCCCCAACCCCCACCGAAAAACTTTTTCAGCAAACCCTAATTAGGCAAGGGATTCTCCCACTTCTAAGAGGGGACAAAAGGGAAAATAGGGGGAAACCGTCCAACGATAGAATTTTTTGCTGCTGGTGGACTGAA
>NZ_JADBTZ010000310.1:0-25400 GCF_020245885.1 Microcystis sp. M165S2
AAACCGCACTTTTTCTCGGTCAATGATTATAATAAGTTATAGCTTAGAAGCTAATCAACAACTAAAGCTTATGCTTGTAGCTAAGTGAAATCATTGATTAAGAGACCTGTGCTTTTCAATAACTTTTTCAGCAGACCCTAGATAAAGTCAGTATAGCACAATAAAAGTTAAGTTAACAAGCTATAGTTTAAAAAGCCGTCCTAAAAGGACGGGGCTTTAACCCAAAATTTCGGTAAAATCAGCAGAAAAATAAACTTCCCCTAGACCCTGTGTGGGAAGCTTGAGGAAAGCTGGGTTAGGGGAAATGATTTATTCCTTTGCTGGATTAACTTCAGCATATAACTCTCATTTGTCAGGACTATAACGGCCGGATGTCAATTCTGTGACAAAGAAAAGCCGTCAGCTTTTTCTCCCCACTTCCCCACTTCCCCCCGCAACGCGCACGAAGTGGTCTCCCCTCTCCCATCTCCCAACTCCCGTCCACCTATTTTCTGAGAATTCTAGAGGTACTTGTAAATATTTGTTACAACGAGACGAGGAAAAATCTGAGGACAGGGAGACAAGAAAGGATTATCGACGGGGATCAAGGATTTCAGCAGGAAACTGCATTGGGGATCAAGAGAAATTGATTGTAAAGTTTTCGATACCTCTCGCCGATTCTTGTAATAGTTCGATACATATAACATAGATGATCAGCGATGATTGTAAATTTATATTGCGAATAGCTCATCTTCTTCGGTGTTTTCCCTATACTGGTTTTCATCAACTTTGAGCCGACGTGCAGAAAAGTTAGACCACCAAGTTTGTAAGAGGTCAGGAAGATGCAATTAACCGCAAGAAATAACTGGGGCCACGTTTCTTTAGCAATGCTAAAAAGCTTTCTTCTCTGGAGTTTCGTCCTCACTGTCTGTTTATTAGTAGTGGGATTTCCTTTAGTAGTATTAATGATGACAGTGGGAGCATTGTCGGCGATTATCTTACAGTCAGTTTTACCGATTAGTTCCGTGCTTTTAGTGGCGGGAATGATTATCGGCATCAATATTTTGGCTATCCTAATTAGTGCCGCTTTATTAACAGCAAAAGGTATTCATCCCCATGAAGTTAGCTGGTTGCACTGGTTACACGGTGAGGTAAAAACCTCTCATCAAGCTGTTTATGCTTCTTGTCCCTTAACTTGCGGGGTAGTTCATTAAATCTGATTTTCTTACAATTGCTTACCTTTTTTCTATTTAGATTTATTTAAGTTTTCAACTGCTTTATCAGTTGACTATACACATTCCAAGCTAGTGCAACCCGGTTTCACCGGGTTTTTTTTCATCGTTATTGAGCTAAAGCAGTTATCTGAATGGTGAGGTACGAAGTTTTCGTTTTGGGGAGTCGGTCTTCGCTCAAATTAGGTTAAACTTCATCTATTATGAGAAAGGCTGTAACTGAATATTAGAAGATAGGGAGATGAGAGCTTTTTTGCTGTGATCGGTAAACAGTGATCAGTTAACTGAAAACTCACATCTGATCAGTGATCACTGATAACTGATCACTGATCACTGATAACTAACCGGTATACTGGGGGAGAAAACCGGAAAAAATCGATGTCTAGCCTTCCAGAAACCGACAATCCCAGCTACAAGGCCATCTTAGAGGCATTAAACCATTTAATCACCGTTGTTGCCCGTTTACGAGACCCAGAAAGCGGCTGTCCTTGGGATTTAGCTCAAACCCCGGCAACCCTGATTCCCTACGTTATCGAAGAAGCTTATGAGGTGGTAGCGGCGATTAAAAGCGGTGATAAAACTGCCATTGCCGAGGAATTAGGCGATTTACTGCTACAGGTGGTTTTACAAGCCCAAATTGCCAGTGATGAGGGTAATTTTAGCCTAGAAGAAGTGGCTAGGGGCATCACTGATAAATTAATTCGTCGTCATCCCCACGTTTTTGGAGATCTATCCCTAGAAAATCCCGAACAGGTGCGTCAAAATTGGGAGAAAATCAAAGCTGAGGAAAAAAATGACCCGACTATTAGCGGCAAATTAACCCGTTATGCCCAAACTTTACCACCCTTGATCGGGGCGATGAAAATTTCTCGGCAAGCGGCGCGAGTCGGTTTTGAGTGGGAAAATATCGCAGGAGTCTGGGAAAAATTTGGCGAAGAGTTGGCAGAATGGCAAGAGTCCCTAGAATCGGGCGATAAAGAGCATCAACAGGCAGAATTAGGCGATTTACTCTTTACTATTGTCAATCTTGCTCGCTGGTATAATTTAGACCCCAGTATCGCTTTACAAGAGACTAATCTGCGTTTTATTCAACGTTTTTCCCTAGTGGAATCTGTGGCGGAAAAGCCTCTCCATGACTATACACTAGAGGAATTAACGGTTTTCTGGCAGCAAGCGAAAGCTAAGTTAAGCTAAACGGCTTTTACTTCGGATCACCGATATAGACTCCAAAAGGGTTATAGCTATTGGATCATGCAGGTTAAGTGCCGTTTAGCTTACCTAAAATGTCGGATGAATGCCCCCGCTACATTTTTCGACAAGATACTCAGCAAAATTAACGGCAAATGAAATCCGACCAGAATATTAGCAACGGAGCATCGGTTTAATTCCACCATCTGTGGGTAAACTGTGTTATATTTAATTTGGCCAATGGTCGTGGATTGTTAGATGCTAGTCGTAGAAGCAAAGCTAAAAAACGGAACCCCAGAGCAATATCACCAGCTTGATGAAGCTATCAAAACTTCTCAGTTTGTGCGTAACTATTGTGTTCGTTATTGGATAGAAAATAAAGGAACAACCCGCAATGATCTCCAAAAACTTTGTGCGGTACTAGCTAATAATAAAGAGACACCTTGGGTTAATAAATTAAACTCTCAAGCTCGTCAATCGGCTGCTGATAGAGCCTGGCAATCAATTACTAGGTTTTACCAGAATTGTCATGCTAAGATACTTGGGAAAAAGGGTTTTCCTCGGTTCAAAAAGCATAGCCGTTCCGTTGAGTATAAACTAACGGGCTACAAACTATCTGATAATCGACGTAAAATCAGATTTACTGATGGTTTTAAAGCAGGAGAATTTGATTTATGGTGTAGTCAAAAAACCTTAGTTTATTATTCAGAGCAACAGATTAGACGAGTAAGAGTTGTTAGACGTGCCGATGGTTATTATTGTCAGTTTTTGATTGACGTAGAACGGCAAGAATACCATAAACCAACGGGACAAATAACAGGAATTGACTTAGGGTTAAAAGAGTTTTATACTGACGCTCAAGGTAATACTGTAGAGAATCCACGTTATTTAAGAAAGTCAGAAAAACGACTGAAAAAAGCACAAAGGAGATTATCAAAACGATTTCGTCAAGGAAAGAAACAGTCTAAAAACTATCACAAGCAACGGATAAAAGTAGCTAGGCTTCATCTTAAAGTGTCAAGACAACGTAAAGACAAAGCAATTAAAGACGCTTTGGCGTTAGTCCAGTCTAATGATCTGGTAGTCTATGAAGCTTTAAAGGTAAGAAACTTAGTCAAAAACCGTAAGCTGTCTAAGTCGATTAGTGATGCTTCTTGGTATCAATTCACTGAATGGTTGAATTATTTTGCCAAGATTTATCGGATTGTTTGTGTTGCTGTTCCTCCCCATTTCACGACTCAAGATTGTTCAGTTTGTGGGACGAGAGTTCAAAAATCATTAAGCACTAGAACTCATCAATGCCCCAATTGTAAAACAGTCTTAGATAGGGATCATAATGCAGCAATCAACATTCTTAAAAAAGGGTTGAAATATTTGGGAAATCATCTCAACGGTACTGTTGGGCAAACAGAAACCGACCCAAACGCCTTGGGAGAGTCCGGTAAGAAAGATTTTCAGTGGAGACATTGAGAATCTAAGCTGTCTCGTTAGAACAAGGAATTTCTAACAGCGATGGGTCAAGAATCCCCCATCACAGCGTAGCTTGACGGTGGGAGTATGTCAAACCAACCATCATCTGGGTAATAATGCAAGAACAAGAAATTAATAAGGACAAATCTAAGAGTTTTTGGGCTTCTATTCGAGAAAATCTGCAAATTATCACTATAGCTTTAATTTTAGCCCTACTGATTCGCACTTTTGTGGCTGAACCTCGTTTTATCCCCTCTGATTCTATGTTACCCACCTTAGCACAGGGCGATCGCTTAGTGGTGGAAAAACTTTCCTACGATTTCCATCCCCCTCGACGGGGGGATATCGTCGTCTTTGAACCGCCGGCACAATTACAATTACAGGGATACCAAAAGGACCAAGCTTTTATTAAAAGAGTGATTGCCACAGCAGGGGATGTGATTGCTGTCAAGGAGGGCAAAATTTACCTGAATAATCAACCCTTGTCAGAGGATTATATTCTAGAATCCCCTCAATATAATTTAATACCTTTGCTTGTGCCAGAGAATAATTTATTTGTCATGGGAGATAATCGCAATAATAGCAATGACTCCCATATCTGGGGGTTTTTACCGGAAAATAACGTGATTGGTAGGGCGGTTTTTCGCTTTTTTCCTTTTAATCGTTTGGGGATTTTAGGGGGAAATAGCTAACGGGAATTTTTAGCCCTGACGATGTTGAACAATTAAGACGGAACAGGGGGCATGATGGAGAACATAATTACTCACACTACCTAAGAATAACTCTCCTAGACCCGATCGCCCACGCCGACCGATGACAATTAAATCAATATTTTCCTCTCGCGCCACTTTACAGATAGTTTTGGCTGCATGACCGTAAATTTGCCGGTATTCTCCCTTTACACCCATTTCTCCCGCTTGACTAGCTCTTTTTTGCAACATGGCCACCCCTTTCTCCTCGAATTCTTCCCATTGTTGCCGCCAAAAATCGAGAGTGAGATCATTACCCTGGGCGGGGTAAATATCGGCTAAATTGGGTGGAATCGGTAAAGGGCTATAATCTTCTTCAGGGGAAAGGACGTGTAGTAGTAGGAGGTTAGCTTCGTACTTACTGGCTAAGGATACAGCCTCCTTAAAGACACTCTCCCCCATCTCCGACAAATCTACTGCTATCAAGATTTTTTGATACATTTTTCAGCCTCTGCAACCATGCCTTATTTAACGGAATCCGACGCTATTAGGAATGCGATCGATCACTTTGGCCATTTTCCCATTCTTTGGTTAGATACGGAAGTAGCCGATTACGATAGCAAGACTCCCCGTTTGTCTCTGATTCAAATTCTTGCTGATTCCACGGACTTAACGGGTGAGCGGGTGACAATTTTGGATGTTCTTGATCGACCCGATCTTACTAACTATTTTATCACTAAAATCATGCTGGTTGACCGGATAGAAAAGGTTTTTCACAATGCTAGTTATGATTGTAAATTTTTGGGCGGTAAAAGCAAAGTTAAAAAAATTACTTGTACCCTAGAGTTAGCTAAAAAAGTTCCCTACTATATTGCTCCTTTACCCAATTATCAACTAAAAACCGTGGCTGAATGTCTTTGTCATTTTCCCGCTATTGATAAAAGTGAACAGGGGGGGAATTGGGGCAAAAGACCTTTAACCGCGGCCCAGCTAGAATATGCACAAAAAGACCCTGTATATACGGCCCAAATCCATCATCGTCTTTTGCAGCTTTCCCATTTAATTACTCCCGATCCCGCGGGTGAGAATCTGGAAAGATTAACTAATCGTTATTGGGAAATTTACCAGCAATGGAGGATTTTAGATACAGAGATGGAACATCTCAAGGAACGTTTAAAGTCGGCAATTACCCAGCAAGAGTCTGCGGAGATTAACGGGTTTTCGGTCAGTTACCAAAATCGCACCAGCAAAAAAGTTAAACTGGCCGAATTAGCCAAAGTTGTCTATTTATCGGGTCAGGATAGCCAAATATCTCTCTCCTTAACTAATGATCTTCTCAAAGAATTGGGGGATTTAGCCCAAGGGTTAACCATCGAGGAAACTCGCCAAAAAATCAGTCAATTGACCATCAAACAAAGTGAAGCTGACTTGACATGATTATAGCAGAATCCAGCAGATAGGAGATAGGAGTCAATACCAAATTAGGTTATACTTGATATTTATGAAAAAGGCTGTAATAGCTAGAAAAAATTGCTTGCGGGGATAATCTAAATGACTGTAAAGATCGCTTATCTGGGGCCAGTGGGAACCTATTCAGAAACAGCCGCTTTAGCCTATGCTAATAGTTTACCACCCCAGCCTCGTCAATTAATACCCTATCCTAGCATTGCCTTGGCCCTGCGAGCGGTTGTCCAAAATCAGGCCGATTTAGCAGTCGTCCCGGTGGAAAATTCCACCGAAGGAAGTGTGGTAATGACTCTTGATGCTTTATGGCAATTACCCGGGTTACAGATTCAACAAGAATTAGTTTTACCGATTTCCCATGCACTTCTATCTCCTAGACAATCGCTAACAGAAATTAAAACCGTTTATTCCCATCCCCAAGCTTTAGCCCAATGTCAAAAATGGCTAGAAAACAATTTACCTACCGTGCCAATTATTCCCACCAATTCTACCACAGAAGCGATTCAAATTCTCGATCGAGAGGGTAATTCGGCCGCGATTGCTTCTCCCCGGGCGGCAAAACTCTATAATGTACCAATATTAATACAACCAATTAATGATTATCCCGATAATTGTACCCGTTTTTGGATAATGGCTTTAACTTCCCATCCTCAAGGTGAGCGAATGTCCCTCGCTTTTCAGGTTTTAGATCAACCCGGAGCTTTAGTCAAACCCTTAGAAGTTTTTGCCAAACGTCAGCTTAATTTATCTCGGATCGAATCGCGACCAACTAAAATATCTTTAGGGGAATACATATTTTTTATCGATCTAGAAATTAATCCAGATCAACAGCATTTAATCGCGGCAACTTTAGAAGAATTAACCAATTATACCGATGCAATCGAGGTTTTTGGTGCTTATCAGGTGGTTAATTTGCCTGTAGAAAGTTTAGAGGAATTATAAACTAAATTCCTCATAAATTACAGAAATTAAATAGAGATATTTTAGCTTTTAAGAGAGGTAATAATCGGCAAAGATGAGGTTTCCTCTGGGGTAGAATCAAGCTTTCTTTCCCCCACTAGAGGAAGAATAATTTCCACAGTTGTTCCTAAACCTTGACCTTGACTAGAGATAGTAATATCTCCCCCCATCATTTTCATCAAATTCTTAGAAATAGCTAATCCCAAACCCGTACCGCTAAATTTTCTGGTTGTGGAACCATCAATCATCACAAAAGGGCGAAATAATTTTGATTGTTGCTGGGGGTCTATACCGATTCCTGTATCGATTATAGTAATAATAGCCTGTGGATGTTCTAAGTGAGTTATCAAAGAAATTGTGCCTGTATCAGTAAATTTAATTGAGTTAGAAATAACATTCAAAATTACCTGTTTTAATTTAGTGGTATCAGCACAGACTATAGGAATTTCTGGACAAAAAAGTAGATTGAATTTTAAGTGCTTACGTTGCAGCGATGCTGTTTGTAAATTAATAACTTCATTGATAATTTGGTGTAAATCTACTGGTTCAGGATTAACAGAAAGTTTGCCCGCTTCTATTTTAGCAATACTGAGAATATCATCAATAATTTCCAAAAGATGTACAGCTGCATTATCCGCTTGTTGCAGATATTCTTTTTCCTCCTGCTCACTATTACAAAATCCATCCATAACGCAACGAATTGAGCCAATAATACCATTGAGAGGGGTGCGTAATTCGTGGGAAGTATTCGCCAAAAATTGGTTTTTTAATTGATTAGCATTTTCCGCTTCTTGCCGACTCTTAACTATTTCCTCTCCCCAAAGGCGTAAACGTTCGAGCATTTCCTCTAAGGCCGAGGCTAACTGATTAATTTCTCGAATATTAAAGTTCTGTGGTGTAATATTTTGTGAAGGAATTTTCTGAATATTTAAGGCATAATCTCGTAGTTTTTCTAAAGGTATGGCTAAATCCCTAGTGATCAGTATAATAGCTACTAAATAAGCTAATAATAAACCAGAAATCAGATAAAAAATTGCCTCCCAAATTTGTTGCAGAGGAGCCAGAGCTTGGGAGAGGGGACTAATGGCTAAAACTATCCATTTTTGGGATGATTCTCCCGTAACTGGACTGGGGAGGGAACTATAACCAGCGACTAATTCTTTGCCATCTTTCTCGAAAGAAAATAAATGCAAGAAATTTTGTTTTCCTCGGATAGCATTATTGATAATACTATTTAAGCGTTCAGCATCAGCTTCTTGACTGATATGCCTACCAATGCGACGAAAATAGGGATGAGCGAGAATAATGCCATTTTCAGAAATAACCACGGGATAACCTGACAAAGAACCGGGTAAAACCTTCTCACCGTAAAGTAGAGAAGCTTGCAGAATCAGACTAGATTGTAATTGTCCTTGATTATCGTAGATGGGAACGGCAAAAACTAATTCTAATTGACGATTATTATTGGGAGATTTAGTTAGAAATTGTCGGGGTAAACCTCTAACTAAAATATTTTCGATATTCCTAGCAAAGCTAGTCGGTTTTTCTGTCCATCTTTCTAGGGGCAAAACTTTGATAATTTCTGGCTCACAGGCTCGATTTAATAAAGGTTTCTTGGTCTTAATATCAATTAATTTCACACAGTTAATCTGATTAGGAAGCCGTGCCGTGAATTGTTGTAAAAAAGCTTCTTTTTCGGCTAAGGTTCCCTGTTTTAAAACCAGACTTTCCCCCGCAGTGATAAGATTAGCCTGCAAAAATTGAATTGATTGCTCAATATTGTCTGCTTTTCTGATGGCACTTTCGGTGAGATTTTGACGGGCCGTTTCCAAAAAAGCCGATCGCGCCTTACGATAGGTAACATAAACTCCCATTAGTAGTACAGGTACACTGACTAGGAGTAAGCGAGAGAGCAGAATACGACGAAAGGAGGATTGACCGATAGACATGGGCAGAAATCGGTTTGATTCTTGCTATCAAACTCTAGACTATACTAGCCTATTCACCAATCGGACCGGGTGATATCCCCGATCATTTGCCATGAATCGTCCTCACACCACCGTTATTTTAGCCATGAGTGCCGATGGTAAAATTGCCGACGCCTACCAATCGGCGGCCAGATTTGCTTCGGCTACCGATAAAATGCGTCTAGAACAACATTTATCGCGCATGGATGCCGCTTTATTCGGTGCTAACACCCTGCGCGCTTATCACACCAGTCTTCCTATTCGTCATCCCGATTTTCTCGCATACCGTCAACAACGGGGATTATCTCCGCAGCCGATACAGATCGTTTGTTCTCATTCAGGTCAGCTTGACCCCCGGATGAAATTTTTTCAGCAGCCTTTCCCTCGCTGGTTAATCACGGCAGCAGAAAAAGTGGCAGCATGGGAAAATCGGGGTTTATTTGAGCTTGTCTTAGTCTGCGGTGATTGGAAGCCTATTTTTAGTCAATTTACGGTTTTAGGTCTTAAAAAGCTGGCGATTCTGGGAGGAGGTGAATTAATTGCCTCTCTTTTAGCTGAAGATTTAATCGATGAAATCCATCTAACTATTTGTCCGTTGCTGTTAGGAGGCAATAAAGCGGCAACTCCCCTGGGGGGAACTGGATTTATGGCTGATTATGCCAGAAAATTGCGACTTTTGAGCGTGGAAACCGTGGAAGAAGAAATTTTTTTACATTATTCCCTTGAACGGCAGTCCCATAAATCTCAAAACTAGATTACCTTAAATAAAAAGGTTGACTTATCTTGTCCCATGGTAGAACAGCTTAAACCCCAATATTCTGTCGTTTGGATTGATAAAATGAGTGAGATTCCCCAACAAAAATGGGATGCTCTCGCTCAACCCCTAACTACTCCCTTTCTAGAGTGGGAATGGTTACATAATATCGAAACTTCCGGCAGCGCCACGGGACGCGCGGGGTGGCAACCTGCTCATCTAACAGTTTGGCGCGGTACTGAGTTAATTGCCGCCGCTCCTTTGTATATTAAAAGTCATAGTTACGGTGAATTTGTCTTTGACCATCAATGGGCCGATCTTTCCCATCGTTTGGGGATTAGATACTATCCGAAACTGTTAGGAATGACCCCTTTTACTCCTGCGGTGGGTTATCGTTTTTTAATTGCTCTGGGGGAAAATGAACTGGAGATTACTGCTTTAATGATAGCGGCGATTGATCATTTTTGTGACCAAAATCATCTGTCGGGTTGTCATTTTCTTTTTGTCGATCCCCAATGGCGAATTTTAATGGAAAATTTTGGCTTTACTCCCTGGTTACACCATAGTTATATTTGGAATAACAAAGGTTTTCAAAGTTTTGAAGATTATCTGACGGTTTTTAATGCTAATCAACGCCGCAATATTAAACGGGAACGGAAAGCGGTGACTAATGCGGGGTTAATTATTAAAACTCTGGCTGCTGAAGAAGTTCCCCATCATTTATTCCCGTTAATTTATCGGTTTTATAGCAGTACCTGTGATAAATTTTACTGGGGAAGTAAATACCTGACACAGAAATTTTTTGAACAATTATATCCGAATTATCGTCAGCGAGTGGTTTTGATTACTGCCTACCAAAATGAAAAGGATACTAAACCGGTGGGTTTATCTTTTTGTATTCGCAAAGATACTAATCTTTATGGTCGTTACTGGGGCAGTTTTCAAGAGTACGACTGTTTACATTTTGAAGCTTGTTACTATCAACCGATCGATTGGGCAATTAGTCAAGGTATTACCATGTTTGACCCCGGTGCGGGAGGACAACATAAAAAAAGACGGGGTTTTCCCGCTACTGCTAATCACAGTTTACACCGTTTTTATCATGGCAAAATGACTCAAATTCTCCGCAATTATATCCAGGAAATCAATCAAATGGAACAGGAAGAAATTGAGGCAATTAATCAAGATTTACCCTTTTCTAAGAGAGAAATTGAGTTGAACGAGTAATTTAGATAGGGTTTGTCCCTATTAGTGCAATCAACTATGAATACGAGGTTCCGGGTGCAGATTGGCTAAAATCTCACTTTCGATCGCCGCTAGGGTTTCTAAGCGTTGCTCGATCACTGTCCGTTCAAAATAATCCGCTGCTAATAGCCAATAAATACCATAATGACGCGCTTCGGAAGCCATGAGACTGCGATAAAATTTGCCTAAATCGGGATCAGGACAATATTCTCCCAATAAACCCAATCTTTCGTGGGAACGCGCCTCGATTAAAGCTGATATTAACAGAGAATCCAAAAGGCGATCGGGTTCTTGGTGACGAATCTGCGCCTTTAATTTAGCACCATAAGGGGGAGAATTCAAGGGAGCGAGGGGAATTCCCCATTTATCTAACCATTGATTTACCTGTTCAAAATGTTCTAATTCCTCTTGTGCGATCGCTGTTAATTTCCGCACGAGGGAAGCGTAGGAAGGATAACGAAACATGAGATTTAAGGCCACTCCTGCCGCTTTTCGCTCACAATGGGAATGATCGAGCAGAATAATCCCTAAATTATTAATTGCCTGTTCTATCCAATCCTCAGAGGTGGCACTGACTAATAAATTAATCTTTCCCATCGTCGCTGATTCCAATTTGCTGCATCTTTCACCCTAACCCAAAAAGTCGAACATTTGCCGAAAAAAGCAGACTTTGCCATTCTAAAAGTACAGGAATCGGGATGTTAAGATGACGGGGAGCCTCTAGGGGTAGGGAAAGTTCGATCGCTTCAGTAACGGGTAGCTGCGGTAAGATATCCTGCATCTCGTATTGACCGACGTTAGCTGCTGGTGATTTTTCGGCAAAAGCATCCTTAGCCGCTAAAATTTCGCCTTTAGCTGTCGTTATCGTCAATCTTTCTCCATGGAGAAACTCAATCCCTTCAGGAAATCCCACCAAGCGCAAACTAATTTCTAGGGTTTCCCCATCCTTAATTCGTTTGAACAACACCACCTGCCAAGCACTACCTGTATCATCGCTCAAACTATGACGGGATTGATACAACAGCTGCCCCGGCCCTTCTAGCTGTTGTCGAGTTAGAGCTAGTGCAGACAAGGAAAAATCAATCTCAAAGCTGATAAACAGCAAAAAACTCACGAGAACACAAAATAATAATAGAAATCGTTTCATAACTTTATTGACATAACAGATAAAATATGATAGCAACTTTGTCCCTTTAGCCAAGCTAATGCAATTGTATCGCCATATAGTTATACTAACATACTGTTTAAAAGGGATAGGAGAGTGGGCAGCGCCAGAGCTAGGTCGAGGAAGTTTGAGCATTTGTACTAAAATTTCCAATATGCAGTTTAAATGCAGTACAGCTGCTCAAAAACTAAGGACACGGCTTCTGTGATAGCCTAGATGATCGGTGAAGCATAAACACGGCCAATCAATCAGATGGATTTTTTACTGGAAGTCGGTACAGAAGAACTACCCGCAGATTTTGTCGATAGCGCAATCGCACAATTGCAGGAAAGAGTTAGCAAGAGTTTAGAGACGGAATCTCTAGATGCGACTGCTATTCAAGTTTACGGAACCCCGCGCCGTTTGGCCGTGTTAATCACAGGATTACCGACGGATCAAGAAGCTCGCAGCGAGGAGATAAAAGGACCGCCAGTTAGTGCCGCCTACAAAAATGGCAAAATTACCCCCGCTGGTGAGGGTTTTGCTCGAAAACAGGGAGTTAGCACCGATGCTTTCTCAATTTGCGCCACAGACAAAGGAGAATTTGTCTATATTGAAAAAACGATTCCAGGTCGTCAAACAGCCGAGATTTTAACTGAATTAATTCCCCAATGGATTACCCGTTTGGAAGGAAGACGTTTTATGCGTTGGGGAGATGGAGACTTAAGATTTCCCCGGCCAATTCGTTGGTTATTAACTTTAGTTGATGGGGAAGTTTTACCCCTAGAATTAATTAATGGCTCTACCACTTTAACCAGCGATCGATTAACTTTTGGTCATCGCATTCTACACCCGCAATCCCTAGCCATTAGTCATCCCCAGGCATATTTAACCAGTTTGCGATCGATTTTTGTGGAAGCGGATCCGCAAGTGCGTCAACAGATAATTACCGATCAGATTACCACCCTAGCCAAAACACTGGAGGGAGTGGCAGAAATTCCCGCAGATTTATTAGCAGAAGTGACCAACTTAGTCGAATATCCCACGGCAATTGTCGGCAAATTTGACGATGAATTTCTGGAATTACCCTCAGAAGTAATTATTACCGTGATGGTGACACATCAGCGTTATTTCCCGGTCAAAACTCCCCAGGGTTTGTCCCCCTATTTTATTACTATTTCCAATGGCGATCCCCAGAAATCTGAGATTATCTCCGCAGGAAATGAAAGGGTTATCCGCGCGCGGTTAGCGGATGCCAGATTTTTCTATACTGCCGATTGTGATGAACCCTTAGATAGTTTCCTTCCCCAACTGGAAACCGTCACTTTCCAAGAAGAATTGGGAACCATGCGCGATAAAGTCGATCGGATTATGGAAATTGCCCAGATGATCGTCGAACAGTTAAATCTCGATGAACAAAGTCGCAGTGATATAGAGTCCACTGCCATGCTTTGTAAAGCGGATTTAGTTACCCAAATGGTTTACGAATTCCCCGAATTACAGGGAGTAATGGCCGAAAAATATGCTTTAATTAGCGGTGAATCAGCTGTAGTTGCTCGGGGCATTTTTGAACATTATCTGCCTCGCAATGCTGGGGATATACTCCCGGAAACAATCACCGGTCAAGTGGTGGGAATTGCCGATCGCTTAGATACTTTAGTCGGTATTTTTGGACTGGGAATGCTGCCCACTGGTTCCTCTGATCCCTTCGCTCTCCGTCGGGCTGCCAATGCAATAATTAGTATTATCTGGTCAGCCGATTTTAATATCAATCTTTTGGCATTAATTGAGCAAATAGCTCAGGATTTTGTCACCAGTCATCCCGATAAACCCAACCCAGTCAATCTGATTAAAGATTTCTTTTTACAACGTCTGCAAACTCTCTTAATTGATGATTTGAGGATAGATTACGATCTCGTTAATGCAGTTTTAGGGGAAAACGATCCAGAGTATAAGTCTCGCGCTCTGGAAAATTTATTAGATACCCGTGAACGCGCTCGCTTTTTATCCCAAATTCGTCAGGATGGTCAGTTAGCCAACATCTATGAAACCGTCAATCGCTCGACCCGTTTGGCACAAAAAGGAGATTTAGATACAACTACCCTAGAAACCAAGGCAATCATCGATACGGAGTTATTTGAACAATCCTCGGAACCAGCATTTTATGACGCTTTAATTGCCCTAATTCCCGAAACTATCAGCGCAAGAGAGCAAAGAGATTATCAGCGTCTTGTCACTGCTTTAACAGCAATTTCTCCCCTGGTGGCTGACTTTTTTGATGGCGAAAATAGTGTGTTAGTCATGGCAGAAAAAGAATCTGTCCGTCGCAATCGTTTAAATCTCTTGGGTTTACTGCGAAATCACGCCCGAGTCCTAGCAGATTTTGGGGCAATTGTCAAGGGATAATTCAGTTATCAGTTATCAGTTATCAGTTATCAGATTTGAGTTTTCAGTGGACAGTGGTAATCAGTGAGCAGTTGTCAATAGACTACCTTTATTGATTCTCCCCATCACCCCATCACCCCATTTCCCCATCACCCCACACCCCACACCCCACACCCCACACCCCACACCCCATCACCCCACACCTCCACTGATTACTGCTCACTGATTACTGAAATGGCCGATTCTGAACTACAGCAACAAGTCCAAAGATTACATCGACTGACGGTATGGGGTCGTTGGTTATTCGTGTTGGGTTGTTGGTTAGTGATTGGTTCGGCGAGTTTATGGGTTTTATGGGATGATATAGCTTTAATGCGGCAATATTTTACTTGGACAGCCGTGAGATATGCTTTAGCTTTCAATTACTGGGCTTCTATCGGTCTAGCCTTTTGTGTTGCCATTACAGGAGCAGTGTTAGTCTGGCAAAGTCGCAATATTATTTTAGGACTTTCCCCCAGAGAAAAACTGCGCTTAGAGCAACAGGTGCGGAAAATTCGGGCCAAAGGGCCGGGTCATCCCCTCTGGCGCTGGATCTTAAAAAGCAGGAAAAAAGACTTACAATAATAAAGCTTTGCTGAAAGCTGACGGCTAGAACCCCCACTAGATATAATTCTTTACTCAAAAACTATTGACTTTTGAATCCACTTATGACCGTGACTCCCCAAGCTCCTCCGAAAACTCGCCGCGTGGTTTTTCCCTTCACCGCTATTGTCGGCCAGGAAGAAATGAAATTATCCCTAATGCTCAACGTCATCGACCCCAAAATTGGCGGGGTGATGATTATGGGGGATCGAGGTACGGGAAAATCCACCACAATTAGGGCTTTAGCTGACCTTTTACCAGAAATTGACGTAGTTGCTAACGATCCCTTTAATTCTGACCCCAATGATCCCGATTTAATGAGCGATGAGGTGCGGCAAAGGGTGGACGAGGCCATCCCGTTGGCCATTGCCAAGAAAAAAGTCACTATGGTAGATCTGCCCCTCGGTGCGACGGAGGATCGGGTCTGTGGCACAATTGACATCGAAAAGGCCCTGTCAGAAGGGGTAAAAGCTTTTGAACCGGGTTTGCTGGCCAAAGCTAACCGCGGCATTCTCTATGTGGATGAAGTCAATTTACTTGACGATCACCTCGTCGATGTGCTATTGGATTCGGCCGCTAGTGGTTGGAATACGGTGGAACGGGAAGGAATTTCCATCCGTCACCCGGCCCGGTTTGTTTTGGTGGGATCGGGCAACCCAGAAGAGGGAGAATTGCGCCCACAACTGCTCGATCGCTTCGGAATGCACGCCGAGATTCACACCGTCAAAGAACCACCTCTACGGGTCAAAATCGTGGAACAGCGTGCGGAATTTGATGGCAATCCTCTCTCGTTTTTAGAGAAATACAACTTAGAACAGGAAGAACTACAAAGAAAGCTAGTGGAGGCCCAAAATCTTTTGCCTTCTGTGGAGCTTGATTATGATCTGCGGGTGAAAATTTCCGAGGTTTGTTCCGAGTTGGACGTGGATGGATTGCGCGGCGATATCGTTACCAATCGCGCCGCTAAAGCTCTGGCCGCTTTGGAAGGAAGGACAACTGTGACGGTAGATGATATCCGTCGGGTAATTGTTCTCTGTTTACGTCACCGTTTGCGGAAAGATCCCCTAGAATCGATCGATTCTGGTTATAAAGTCTTGAAAGCTTTTAATCGCGTCTTTGGATTAGAGGAAAATTCCTAAATCTAATTCACCCTCTCCCCCAAGAGAGGGTTTTTTACTTGATTTAGAGATGAAGGCCAAAAAGGGCTAGATGTGGCCAGATAAGCTAGAATTTTATCGATCGCTGTTATTCTCTGGGGGAATGTCGATGTGGGTTGAAAGTATAAAACTCGAAAACATTAAATGCTTCCAGAATCAAGAGATTAAATTTATTAGTAATCCTAATAATCAACGTCGTTGGCGAGCTAAACCTTACCATTGGATCACTTTATTGGGAGAAAATGGAGTAGGAAAAAGCACGATTCTACAGGCTTTAGCTTTGCTGCTCGCGGGACCAGAAGCAGCCAAAGAATTATTACCACGTCCGACTGGTTGGATATGTAATCCTAAAACACCGGGTAAATTAACCGCAGTGCTTCATCAAGAAGAGGGGGATACGGGAAAATTTGGCAATCGACAAAGTTTTTCTTATTCCTATTTTGTTACAGGCACGGAAAGGTTAGAGGTGGGAGGAAGTAAGGACAAACAAACTTATACAGAGCCAGCATTAATCGAAGCAAATAGCAAAGTTTTAAGTTGGTTGCGCGCCAATGCTTTTGCCTCCGATAATAAGGGTTGGTTTGCCGTCGGTTATGGAGCTTTCCGTCGTTTGACACGAGTGAGTCAAGTGATCATTCCTAGTCTTGAACCCCCGAAACGCTCTAGTAACTTTTTCACCCAATTTAATGAGGATACATCTTTAAGTTCTTTTGAGAGATGGATGGTGTATTTAGATTATCGAATAGCCAAAAATCCTGAAGATAGTCAAGCCAAACAAATGAAAAAAATCGGCGAAGAAGCAATTACTAAACTGTTACCCGGTAATGTAGAAATTGCTGAAGTAACCGCCGATGGCTTGATTCAGTTTCTAGTTAACGGTCAAAAAGTTCCAACCATTAGTTTATCCGATGGTTTTCGGAGTATGATTGCTTTAGCCGGGGATTTAATTTGGCGATTATTACAATCCTTCCCCGATCTAAATAACCCCACAGAAGCTTCTGGGGTGGTATTAATCGATGAGTTAGATATTCATTTACATCCCTCCTGGCAAAGAGAAATCGCTGGATGGTTACAGAAAGTTTTTCCCAATCTTCAATTCTTTGTTGCTACCCATAGTCCTTTAATTGCTGCCGGTGCGGGGGAAGATTCTTTAACTCTACGAATCGATCTGGTAGCGGGTGAATTGCAGATTGTAGAAGTTCCTTATTTAGAATTAGCCGCCAATGTTGATCGTACTTTAACAAGTGCTGCTTTTGGTCTGAAATCAACCTATCCCACTGCTACAGAAAATAAAATTAATCGTTACCATCAACTAAATCGTAAAAATAAAAATCTGGCAGCAGAAGAAAAGCGAGAATATGAACAACTGTCATTATTTGTTCAAGAAGTTAAACCCTTTAGCGAAATTAGTCAACCTGACAGTTTAGAATCCCGAATTGATGCTTTACTAGAGGAGCGTTTATCTTGATTCCTGTCACCAGAATATCAGAGCCACCCGTATTAGCTAAAAATGCCGCTCGTTGGCTAGAGGCTTTAGAATCAATACAATCAAACAACAAGGCAAGTAAAGCTCAAATTAACCAAGCACAAAATAAATACCGTCATCAGCAAGTTAAAGAAGCATTAGTCAGGATGTTTAATGGCAAATGTGCTTACTGTGAAAGCAAAATTACAGTTGTCACCTATGGAGCGATCGAACATTTTTATCCAAAAAGCCAGTATCCTAATCTGACTTTTACTTGGGAGAATTTACTGCTTTCTTGTGATAAATGTAATGATGCCAATCACAAAGGCACAAATTTTCCTCTCGATGATATCACGGGAAATCCTCTGTTAATAGACCCCACGGATGGAGTAACCGATCCGAATACACATCTTGAATTTGTTTGGGATGAAATGGCAAAATTGGCCAGTGTTTATGGTCGGGATCGGCGTGGTCAAATTGTTGAAGATATTTTTGATCTCAATGGTCTGCGTGGACGAAAAGAATTAATCAACCATCGCAGTCAATATATTAAAAAGTTGTTAGCATTATTACGTTTAGCAAAACAAGGAGACTCGGAGGCTTTATCTTTACTGCAAGAAGCTTGTCAACTGGGAGCGGAATATTATGCTTTTGCTAGTATTTATATCCTGCCTCATTTGCCTCCCTAAAATTAAGGGTAATTATTATCTACAGTCTAAAAAACAAAATTTCTCGCTTATTATTGTCACCTTACTTGATATTTATGTCTCGTCCTGTTGTTTATTTTGCCGTTACTAATCATGGTTTTGGCCATGCTGTCCGCACTGCTTCGGTAGTAGCTAATATTATTGAACTTAATCCCGAAATTTTGCCAATATTAGTCACCACTGCTCCGCGCTGGTTATTAGATTCCTACATATCAGGAGAATATATTCAAAGACACCGGGGGTTTGATGTGGGGGTAATCCAATCGGATAGTTTAACGATGGATAAATTAGCTACTAAAGAAAAATTAGAACAAATAATTGCTCAATCAAGGGCAATTATTGCCAGTGAAGTTAATTTTATTAAAACTAATCGTGTCGGTTTAGTTGTGGCCGATTTACCGCCTTTAGCATCACTAATTGCCAAAAGTGCGGGGCTTCCTTGTTGGATGATTGGTAACTTTGGCTGGGATTTTATCTATCGTGATTGGGGTGAAGAATTCGCCATTATTAGTGATTGGATTAGTCGTTGTTATAATCAATGCGATCGCTTATTTAAACTGCCTTTAGCAGAAGCAATGACAGCATTTCCCCATGTCACCGAGGCAGGTTTAACCGGAGGTACACCCCGCTACAGTGAAGAACAATTGCGACAGGAATTTAAGCTAAATGCCCCTAAAGAAAAAACTATTTTATTGAGTTTTGGTGGGTTAGGATTAGAAGCAATTCCCTATGATAAACTCGCCAGTTTTCCCGATTGGCAATTTATCACTTTTGAAAAAAACGCGCCCGAATTGCCCAATTTAGTCCGCTTACAGGATAAACCGGATCGGAGCTATCGTCCCGTGGATTTTATGCCCCTGTGCGATCGAATTATTTCCAAACCGGGATATAGTACCTTTGCCGAGGCTTTAAAATTAGAGGTTCCGATTGTTTCCCTCACTCGAGAAGGTTTCGCCGAATCAGCGATTTTATTGGCTGGAATCCAAGATTATAGTGATCATCAAATTATTAGCAGTGAAGAATTTTTTCAAGGTAATTGGGACTTTTTACGGCAAGCCCCCCAACCGCCACGACTAAAGGTTAAACTGGCTAAAGATGGTGCAGAATCGATAGCGAGAGCTATTGTAGAATACTTTGAGAGGTAATATTAATGATTAACTTAGCTAATTTAACTTCTGATTATTAGCGGTGAATTGAGTTATCGGTCAGCAGACCCTAGTTTATTTAACAAAGTCCTAGAAACCAGCCAAATTACCGCGCTATTTTTTGACACCTAGGTTCAGGATAATCAGGGCAGTATCAGCCTCGAAATCGTCAAAAATACGGATAACCAGGGGAAAGTTGACGGCGAACCTGAGCATAGAACTAGGGAGACAGAAACAAGATCGGGCAGAAAGCCGATACTTGTTACAATAGTTTACAAATCACCCTGCCCCGTCACCGAACTATGTCCGAACAGATGATCTCCCCAGAGACGCAACCCGAAGAAGCGATTACCGTTGAAGTGCAGCCCGTCCATATTCCCGAAGAGCATCGGGAAGATATCGGCCCCATGGATGACAACGTAGCCGAGAGTTGGCGCTACAATCCCCAAGTGATTAACGACTATTACCGTGGGCGACCTCTAGACGTTGTGGGGAGATTAATCGAAATTGCCCTACCGGTTTTATCTTTTGTCATCGGTATCTGGTGGGATAAACTGCGGGGAAAATCGCCAAAAAATGAAATTAGACGGGCCGTACAATTGCGGGAAATGTTGACCAAATTGGGACCGACCTATATTAAAATCGGTCAAGCTCTCTCTACCAGGCCTGATTTAGTACCGCCTTTATATTTAGAAGAATTAACCACTCTCCAGGATCAAATACCCTCTTTTCCTAACGAAATTGCCTATCGTTTTATCGAGGAAGAATTAGGTTATTCTCCCCAGGAAATTTACGCAGAATTATCCCCCAATCCCATAGCGGCCGCTTCCCTAGGACAAGTTTACAAAGGTAAATTAAAAACCGGAGAGAGAGTCGCCGTTAAAGTACAGCGTCCCGATTTGATTCGCTGTATAACTTTAGATGTGTATATCATGCGTAGTTTGGCGACTTGGGTGAAAGGTAATATTAAAAGACTTCGCTCCGATTTAGTGGCAATTACCGACGAATTAGCCGCTCGTATTTTTGAAGAAATTAATTATCTGCACGAAGGACAAAACGCCGAAAAATTCGCTCAACTTTATGGTCATATTGCCGAAATTTACATCCCCAAAATCTACTGGAAATATACCGGGAGACGGGTTTTAACCATGGAGTGGGTGGACGGCACAAAATTAACTAATATCAAAGAAATTCAAGCTCAGGGTATTGATGCCACCCACTTAGTTAATGTGGGGGTGCAGTGTTCTTTGCGTCAATTACTTGAACACGGATTTTTCCATGCGGATCCCCATCCGGGTAATTTATTAGCGACTCCCGACGGTAAATTAGCTTATCTTGATTTCGGCATGATGAGCAATATTGAACCCTATCAACGCTACGGTTTAATCGAAGCGGTGGTGCATTTAGTCAACCGGGATTTTGAGTCTTTGGCCAAGGATTACGTTAAGTTAGACTTCCTGTCACCAACTACCAATTTAGAGCCAATTGTTCCCGCTTTTTCGGAAGTTTTTGGTAATGCTTTAGGGGCGAGTGTGGCAGAATTAAACTTTAAAAGTATCACCGATAAAATGTCGGCGATGATGTATGAGTTTCCCTTTCGAGTTCCCGCCTATTATGCCCTGATTATTCGCTCAATGGTGACTTTAGAGGGAATAGCGATTGGCATCGATCCTAATTTTAAGGTACTTAGCAAAGCCTATCCTTATATTGCGAAACGTCTGCTCACCGATCCTTCCACAGAGTTGCGCGATTCCCTGCGGGATTTATTGTTTAAAGACGGGACTTTTCGCTGGAATCGTTTAGAAAATCTCTTGCGTAATGCTAAAGATTCTAATGATTTTAACTTCGATAAAGTCACCGATCAAGCGCTAGATTTTCTCCTTTCAGACAGGGGTATATTTATCCGCGAAAAATTAGTGAATGAGTTAGTAAATGCTCTCGATAACTTCGGTCGTCGCACTTGGTTTAATCTCACGGTTAATTTCCGGGAACAGGTGGGTTTAGCGGTGCAAGAAACTCCCCCAGAATTATTAGGTGATGCTAAGACTTTTGAGCATCTTCGCAACATCTTTAGTATTTTACAGGAAACGAAAGGATTCGATGCCATGGCTATGGTGCCAGTGATGACTAAACTAATCGCTAAACCCGAAACCCAACAGATAGGACAAAAAATTGCTGAAGGTTTGCTACAAAAATCCCTAGCGCGTTTAATTCGTTACTTAGTTCTCGAATTCGATACACCAAATCATCAGCAAAATGGAGAATTATCGAAAGCTTTACCCGCTGCCGATTAACCTCTGTTCAGCTTAGTTCCAGCGAAAGGCCGTGAAATAAATTTCACGGCTCTGAGCAAAACGCTAAACTGTTTTTAAAGTTTTTTTATCGGGGTTTAAAGGTGACTTGTAAACCGTCGCGAGGATGGGGAGTGGGGATAGCGGTGAGGGTGAGATCTTGATTGGGGAGTAATTGCCAATCGTATTTTTCTACTAAACGGACGGCTAAAATTTTCATCTCTAAACGAGCGAATTCTTTGCCAATACATTCGCGTAATCCCGCACCAAAAGGGATATATCCGTAGGGTTTTTCCTCGGCTAAAAAGCGATCGGGATCGAAGGTTTCAGGATGAGAATAAATATTATTATCTTTATGAGTATTGGTGATTTGATACTGCACCACCCATCCTTTCGGCAAATGATAACCGTTAAATTGACAGTCTTCTACTACCCGACGGAATCCTCCTCCCACGGGTGGAGTAAAACGTAAAACTTCCTTTAAAACGCGATCTAAATAGGTCATCTGTTTGAGGGTATCAACGCTTAAAGGAGTCGATAGATCAAAATTAGTTATTTCCTCAAGGACAAGCTGAAAAATATCGGGATGCAGTGCCATTTGTAGGCAGAAAGTGGCGATAGCAGAGGTTAAAGTTTCATGACCGGCAAAGAGTAATAATAGCACTTGATCCTTTAATTCCGCTAAGGATAAACTTTGACCGTTTTCGTCCTTAGCTTGTAAAAGAATACCAAGAGCATCTTGGCCTGGGTCATCATTTTTTTGTCTTTCTAAAATGATAGTTTCGATCGCTTGCAGTAATTCTTCTCGACAGCGTAATGCTTGGCCGAAAGCTGTCCAGGGAAGGGGAAGGGGAAGGCTAAATAATCCCGCACACCAAGTATCAAAAGCTTCTCCTAATTTGGTAGCAGAACCCTGGTCAAGACCGACAAATAATTTACAGGCGATATCGAGAGTATAGTTTCTTAATTCAGGATACCATGACAGGGTTTTTGCGGTTTGCCAACGCTCTAAATAGTGAGCGGTAATTGTTTCTACCGTAGGGATATAACTTGCTAGGGACCGGGGTTGAAAAGCTTGATAGATTAAGCGACGACGGGAAGCGTGGACATCTCCTGTATGCACCGCTAAAGATGCGCTGCCTAGGAGAGTTTTGGTACTTTTGGGCCAAGTTGCCGCAAAGTATTTGTTCTCGTTGCTGAGGAGAAACCGGTTAGCTTCGGCACCGGATAAAATAATCGTGGGACTGCCAAAAATATGAGTACGGAAAAGTTGACCATATTTATTATGACGTTTACTGGCAAAATCCCCATCGGTCAAAAAAGCGATTGTTTCTCCTAATAGGGGTAATCCAAAACTGCCGGGGGGTAAGGGTAAATCGTTGCTTATAGTCATCGCTGCCTCTAGGGTAAAACTAATCAGTTGCCGTCGATTAACCCTGTTTATTCTAACCTAAAGCGCCAGAGAATTCATCCCCTAATCTAGACTGGCAATGATCACACTTGACAACGGTAAGTGCCTAAGCAAAGTTAATTACACCCATTGCTAATAGTAATTCGCGGCAAACGATGCTTAAAACCGCAGAGAATCTCCCAGGATATCGTACCTAAATCCTGCGCCCAATCGTCGGCGGTAATGCACTGTGGGCCATCTTTGCCGATAAGTGTGACGATTTCCCCTGTTTTTACGTCCGGAATCTCGCTCACGTCAATCATTAACTGATCCATGGTTATCGCGCCGATTTGGGGTACTAAACGTCCTCTCAGGGATACTTTTAAACGATTGGAGAGATTGCGGGGAATTCCATCCGCGTAACCGATACCGACCACAGCAATACGAGTGTCTTTTGCCGCTATGTACTGATGACCATAACTCACTCCCGAACCGGCGGCAATAGTTTTGACTTGGGCAATGCGCGCTTTTACTTGCAGGACGGGTTGCAAAGGGACTTTATCGGTGAGATGATTGGCAGGATAAAGACCGTAGAGAGCTAATCCGACTCTAACTCGATCGTAGTGCAGAGATCGATCGCTTAGAGTAGCGGCAGAGTTAGCTAAATGCAGACAGGGGGGATGATAACCTTTTGATCTTAGCTCGGCGATCGCTTGTTGGAATCTTTGCCGTTGTAACTGCATGATTTCGGGATTGGGATCGTCAGCCGTGGCAAAATGGGAGTATATACTGGCAATTTTCAGGTTAGGAGCCTCTAAAACCTGTTCGACGAATTTTGTACCCTTTTGCCATGGTGTACCTAAGCGAGACATCCCCGTATCTAGTTTGATATGAACCGGCAGCCGCTGCTCTAAGCGTCTCATAACGGTGGCAAAAATTTGCACCTGTTCGATTTGTACTAGGGTGGGCTGCAATTGCCAATGGGCTAAGGCTGCCACTTCTTCCGGGGTATTCACTGCCCCTAAAATCATAATTGGGGCAACGATTCCCGCTTCCCGTAGTTCGATACCTTCCCCAATAGTCGCGATGGCTAAAGATTGCGCTCCGGCTTCTAAAACGCTGTTAGCCACCTTAACTGCCCCGTGTCCGTAAGCATCAGCTTTAATTACCGCCATTAATTCCGTTTTTGGGGCTAATAAGGCCTTGACTTTTCGCACGTTTTGTTGTAGCGCCGAGCGATCGATCTCTACCCAAGCACGATAGCGAATTACTTCCGACAATTGATAATCATGACGGTTTTTGGGCGGATTGATAATTTTTGGTTCTATGCTAAACGTCACTCGCTCACTCCTTTGCACACATAACCCAATTTATCACAGATGTCGGGGTGAAGATCCTCGTACTGAAGGGATGAAACCCCGACCAGAATAGAACCGCAAAGCACGATTAAATCCTTGACAGTTTAGCCTTGCATAGTTTAACATAGTAAATATAGTCTGGTAAACAAGATGTTAAAAGCGTTTAAGTACAGAATCTATCCGACAAGCGAGCAATCAGTTTTGCTTGCCAAGTCGTTTGGCTGTGCTAGATGGTTTTACAATTACGCCCTAAACTTGACATCTGAAACTTACAAGCAAACTGGAAAAGGATTAAGCAGAGACGAAATAATTAGGCTGCTGCCTTCCCTAAAAAAAGAGCATGAGTGGTTAAGCGAAGTACCATCGCAGGTATTACAGCAAGCAGCTTTAAATCTTTCTAGTGCTTTCCTTAATTTCTTTGAAGGTAGAACTAAATATCCTAACTTCAAGAAAAAGCAAAATAGGCAGTCGATTAGATTTCCTCAGCACTGTAAGTTAAAAGATGATGTTCTGGTATTGCCTAAAATTGGTGAAGTCTATTGCAAGGTTTCACGGCAACCAGAGGGAAGCTTAAAGTCTGTTACGGTTTCAGTTAATCCATCGGGAGAATATTTCGCATCTTGTCTTTATGATGATGGTCAGGATTTACCCCAAAAATCATCAGAAGGAAAAGCTGTCGGGATAGACGTTGGACTAAGCCATTTTGCTATTACATCAGATGAGACTAAACACGGGAATCCTCAATACTATCGTAAGTACGAACAGAGA
>NZ_JADBTZ010000311.1:0-3631 GCF_020245885.1 Microcystis sp. M165S2
ATTGTCGGTAAACACCTGGTCGGCCTGTCCCAAAGTTTTTTGGCTGATTGACGACTCCTATCTCCTAAATAGGGTCTGCTGAAAAAGTTTTTCGGTGGGGGTTGGGGGTTGGGGGTTGGGGGATGGGGGATGGGGGATGGGGGATGGGGGATGGGTTTTACCGATTTTCAGGTGGTCAACTACCTAATTTTCAGGGAAAAAGTACCTGAATTTTCCCCCCGATCACTCCCATATCCGGTACTTTTTGATTGACAAAAAGTCTAAAAGTCTGATCCAACAAGGTTTTCAGATTTATTCAGCTAACCCTAGGTAGGGTTTGCGGCAAAAAGTTTTTCGTGGGGACAGGGTGTGGGGTGTAGGGTTTTACCGATTTTGAGGGGGTCAATTACCTAATTTTCAGGGAAAAAGTACCTGAATTTTACCCCCGATCACTCCAATGGTTGGCACTTTTTGAGGTCAAAAAAGTCTAAAAGTCTTACCCAACAAGGTTTTTATATTTATTCAGCAAACCATAGGTATTTTAAAGAGCTTACTACCGAGGGAGATATAGCAAATAATGGGTTATTTAGGACGCTTTCAATTTTCAAACTCTTATCTGAACAGGGTTTCAGCGATGGATTGTCCTAAGCACCTTGGTCTTTGCTATAGAAAGTCTGACAATGGACGCGACTACTATTGGCAGTACAACGGACTTGACATCCTCACCGCACTGAAGTAGATCTTTTGGGCAATCTCCCATCTCCTAATCCCCAACCCCAATGAATAACCCCCCCGATAGTCCATTCAATTACACAGAAGCTTTTATTGCCCTAGGAACGAGTAATTTCGATCGCTCGGTGCAGTTTTATCGTCAACTGTTGCAACAGGAACCAAACCCCTACCTTGCCGCCGTTTATGCGGAATTTAGGCTGATGAACCTTAAATTAGGTCTTTTTTGCCCTAAAGAGTCCCACAGAGACGAATTTAGCGATTCTAGGGGCAGTGGCATGAGCATTTGTTTCGAGGTGGAGAGTCTCGAAAAAGCCCTCGATCATTTGAGCGAAATCGGCTATGGTGCTAGGGGAGAAATTAGCCAGGCTTCCCACGGTCCGGAAATCTACATCTATGATCCGGATGGTAATCGTTTAATTTTCCATCAATCCACCGCTAAAACCAATCCTTTCAGGTAGGAACCTTCCGAGTGATAGATACTGGTGGGATGGTCCGCCGGTTGGCTTAAACGTGCTAAAATTCGCACTGGGCGAGCCGATTCAATGGCGGCAGCCATGACAGCACCCTGAAAATGTTCTTCGTTAACCACTTGGGAACAGGAAAAGGTGAAAATAATACCTTGCGGGCGAATTTTCTGGAAAGCTTGGTAATTTAATCTTTTATAAGCCATAACCGCCTGATGACGGGATTGGATACTTTTGGCAAAAGCGGGGGGATCGAGGACAATCAGATCGTAATCCTCCTGACAGTCGCGCAGGAAGTTAAAAACATCGGCGCTGTAGGATTGATGGGGAACTTCACCGAGATTATTCAGGGCGATATTTTTTTCGGTAAGATCGATCGCACCGTGGGAACTATCAACGGAATGGACTAGGGCAGCCCCCGCTTGCATAGCATAGACGGAAAAGCCGCCAGAGTAACAAAAAGTATTTAAAACCCGTTTATTCTGGCAATATTGGGACAATATTGCTCTATTTTCCCTTTGATCGAGGAAAAATCCTGTTTTTTGTCCTTTTTCCCAATCAATAATAAAGCGGTGGCCAGATTCTAACACCTCATCGCCAGTTTTTTGACCAAATAAGTATTTATTTTCGGAGATATGGGCGCTTTTAGCCAAAACCGCGGCACTTTTATCGTAGATTGCCCGTAAATTGTCAGCGTAGATAGTTTTCAGGCAATCGACAATCAGATCGAGACGTTGGTATAAAGCTAGGGAATAAGCTTGAATAACCGCCGTGCCATTGTACCAATCGACGATTAAACTGGGTAAACCGTCTCCTTCAGCGTTAATTAAGCGATAACAGTTAGTTTTCGGGTTATCGACTAAACCGATTTGTTGCCGCAGCTGATAGGCATTCTGGAATTTTTCGCGAAATAATTGAGCAATATCGCTGACTTTTTGGAAAGAAAGAATTTTAACGGCAATATTGCTAGGATTATACAGTCCAGTGGCTAGATATTCGCCTCGATCGCTATAAACCTCCACGATAGCACCCTCTTTGACTTCCCCCTCCATCTCTTTAATCGCTCCGGAAAATATCCAAGGATGGAATCGTTTAACGGCATCAATTTTATGGTTTCTCAGGATAATTTTCGCTAAATCTGGCATGGATAAAGAATCAGGGTTGATAGCTGACGACTACTAGACAATTCTATTATCCCCTGCTGGCAGCGCAAAACCATGGTTTGTTATCCCTCGATCGAGTGGCATCAAACCAAGTCCTAACAATCGAGGGATAATCAGAGGGAATTCTCGCCTATAATAAGTTAGATTTTAGCGATAGTCCCTCGACAAATGCCAAGAAAAAGTGATGCTGCCGGTGGTTTAAGTTTATGGTTCCAGCGTTTGGGGGCTGCTGGTTTATTAGCGGGACAAACTTTTTTACATATTCTTAATGGCAAAATCCACCGGCGTAATACTCTTGAACAAATGAGTATTGTTGGGCCAGAATCCTTGACAATTGCCCTAATTACGGCTGCTTTTGTGGGTATGGTTTTCACTATTCAGGTAGCCAGAGAATTTATTTTTTTTGGGGCGGGTAGTTTTGTTGGGGGAGTCCTTTCCTTGGCTTTAACAAGAGAATTAGCCCCGGTTTTAACCGCGGTGGTGGTGGCGGGGAGAGTTGGCTCGGCTTTTGCCGCCGAAATTGGTACAATGCGAGTAACAGAACAAATTGACGCTTTATATATTTTAAAAACCGATCCGATCGATTATTTGGTCATTCCCCGGGTGATTGCCTGTAGTTTAATGTTACCCCTGCTCACTATTATCTCTTTAGTCACTGGCCTACTCGGTGGTTTATTTATTTCCGATAGTCTTTACGGTATTTCCTATTCCCTATTCTTACAATCAGCCCAAAATTTTCTGGAAACATGGGATTTAATTAGTTCTATGTTAAAGTCCCTAATTTTTGGGGTTTTAATTGCTATTATCGGTTGCAGTTGGGGTTTAACCACCACCGGCGGTGCTAAAGGAGTTGGTCAATCTACTACCACGGCTGTGGTAACTTCTTTGTTAGCGATTTTTGTGGCTAATTTTTTCCTCTCTTGGCTGATGTTTCAAGGGACAGGTAATGTGGAAATCGGCTAAGACAGTAAACAGTGATCAGTAAACAGTAATCAGTAATCAGTAATCAGTAATCAGTAATCAGTAATCAGTAATCAGTGCCAAGAAAACGGCAATTTTCTACTTAGGGCTTGCTGAATAAATCTAAAAACTTTGTTGGATAAGGCTTTTAGACTTTTTTGACCTCAAAAAGTGCCGGACCTGGGGGTGATCGTAGGGCTGTTTCATTCTCCCATCAGAATATCAAAAGTAAAAGCGATCACTGTCAGGTAAAATGAGAAGTGACCGGCAATTTTTAAAATATATGTTGAGCTTAATAGAAAAACTGAAACAAGTCAAGGACTTTCGGAAAGA